>NZ_CAWPDB010000116.1:0-96511 GCF_963886625.1 Vibrio sp. V23_P3S9T160 | reverse complement strand
GTCAAATAAAAACAATTTATCTCTGTAAAATTCGCTAATTTGCTATCCTACTGCTCATTAATAGATTTGTGTAACATTTTCATTACATTAACACTGTTTGTTCTCTGCTAAACCGTTTTTCGTTATAGGGTTCATTTTTGCTGAAAATTACGCCATGTTCGCAATACTCAACACAAACGTTAACAAAAAAGGAGCGCGAGATGACCTCAACATTTAACCCATTGGGAACAGACGGTTTTGAATTTGTGGAGTACACCGCGGCTGATCCCGCTGGAATCGCGCAGTTAAAAGAGCTGTTTACTTCTCTTGGCTTTGCTGAGATAGCCAAGCACCGCTCAAAAGAGGCGTGGTTATATCGTCAAGGGGATATCAATTTTATCGTTAACTCTCAACCCCACAGTCAAGCTGCAGCGTTTGCCAAAGTGCATGGACCTTCAGTGTGTGGGATGGCGTTTCGCGTTCATGATGCATCTGTCGCCATGCAGCATGTGCAGGCAAATGGCGGGCGAGAATACAAAACACAAATTGGCCCAATGGAACTGAGCATTCCCGCGATTTATGGAATTGGCGATAGCTTGCTCTATTTTGTCGACCGTTACGGTAGCCAGAGCATTTATGATGTGGATTTCAAGTTCTATGCCGATGCCAATCAACGAATGACTCACGCCAATGTTGGTCTGTTCGAAATTGACCACTTAACGCATAACGTCAAACAAGGCCACATGGACGTTTGGTCTGGCTTTTATGAGCGGATCGGTAACTTCCGTGAAATTCGCTATTTTGATATTGAAGGGAAGCTAACGGGGCTAGTTAGCCGCGCAATGACGGCACCTTGCGGCAAAATTCGCATCCCAATCAATGAATCGTCTGACGATAAATCACAAATAGAAGAGTTTATTCGTGAATACAATGGTGAGGGGATCCAACACATCGCTTTATCCACTGATGATATCTACCAGACGGTACGTACTCTGCGCGAGCGAGGGATGGATTTCATGCCGACACCGGATACTTACTACGAAAAAGTCAATGATCGAGTTGAAGGGCATCAAGAAGATGTTGATCAGTTAAAAGCGCTGCGGATCCTGATTGATGGCGCACCGATGAAAGATGGAATTTTGCTGCAAATATTTACTCAAACCGTCATTGGGCCAGTCTTTTTTGAGATCATTCAACGCAAAGGTAATGAAGGGTTCGGGGAAGGTAATTTCAAAGCGTTATTTGAGTCGATTGAAGAAGATCAAATTCGACGAGGAGTACTCAGCGATGCATAAATGGATCACATTTCCTCACCGAGAAGGGGTATGTTCAAACCAAGCTCATGCCGACTTCCCGCAAGAGGCCATCTATGAAAGAGAAGCAGGACGCAGTGGCTTTTTTGGCCCTGCGGCTCATTTCCATCACCAACATGCACCGACTGGCTGGAGTGAATGGCAAGGTGAGTTAAGGCCGAGAGCCTTTAATTTTAATTTGATCGAGCAAGCCAAACAAAGTTCACCGTGGAGCGTGCCGCATCTATTGCATAATACACAATGTAAAGTCCGAGTATGGAAGCTGGCTCAAGCGATGGATCATTTAGTACGCAACGCCGATGGTGATGAGTTACTTTTTATTCATCAAGGAAGCGCTGATTTTTATTGCGATTACGGACACTTGAGCGTTTCACAAGGGGATTATGTGTTGATCCCGCGCTCAACCAATTGGCGACTTGAGCCAAGTGAGCCGATGTTCATTCTAATGATAGAGAATACGGATGCGGCGTATGCTTTGCCAGAAAAAGGGCTAGTAGGGAACCACGCCATATTCGATCCTGCGGTTTTGCAAGTCCCGTCGATTAACCCAGAGTTTAAAGCGCAGTATTCAGAAAAGACCACTCAAGTTCATTTAAAACGTCATGAGAAAATCAGCGTCATTACTTATCCATTTAACCCATTGGATGCAGTAGGTTGGCACGGTGATCTTTCCGTGGTGAAACTCAACTGGCGAGACATTCGGCCGTTGATGTCGCATCGTTATCATTTGCCGCCCTCCGCTCACACAACCTTTGTTGGTCAAGGTTTTGTGGTCTGCACCTTTGTGCCTCGGCCGATTGAGAGTGACCCCGGCGCTTTAAAGGTTCCGTTTTATCATAACAATGATGATTACGATGAAGTGCTCTTCTACCATGCGGGTGATTTCTTTAGCCGCGATAATATTGAAGCTGGCATGGTCACTTTTCATCCTGCCGGGTTTACCCATGGTCCACATCCGAAAGCGTTCCAAGCTGGGCAAGAGTATAAGAAAAAATTTACCGATGAAGTGGCAGTGATGATTGATACGCGGCATGCATTACACTTTAGTGAGGCGGCGCAGCAGGTTGAAAATCAACAGTACGTCTACAGTTGGAAGAGCGAATAAACGAATAAGAATAAGAATAAGGAAGTGACATCATGAAGTTAGCTACGCTAAAAAACGGCACAAGAGATGGTTTATTGGTCGTGGTCAGCCATGACTTATCAAAATGCGTTGCTGTGCCTGAGATTGCCGAGCATTTACAGCAAGCCTTAGACCGTTGGCAGGAAACCGCACCGATGCTCAGCGAAATTTACACGGCACTGAATGAAGGCGAATTGCTGCAAGAGATGCAGTTTGATCAAACCTTGTGTCATTCACCGCTGCCTAGAGCGTATCAATGGGCCGACGGTTCTGCTTACGTCAACCATGTCGAGTTAGTACGAAAAGCACGAGGAGCGGAGATCCCTGAAAGCTTCTGGAGTGATCCGTTAATGTATCAAGGTGGTTCGGATGCTTTTCTTGGACCGCGTGATGATATTCAAATGCAAGATGAAGCATGGGGAATTGATTTTGAAGCCGAAGTGGCCGTGATCACTGATGATGTCAGAATGGGTGCAACCCCAAGTGAAGCGGCGCAAGCGATTCGATTGGTGATGTTGGTTAACGATGTATCGCTGCGTGGTTTGATCCCTCAAGAGCTTGCTAAAGGATTTGGTTTTTTTCAATCCAAACCGTCTTCAGCATTCTCTCCTGTCGCTGTCACACCCGATGAACTAGGCTGCCATTGGGACGGCGGAAAACTCAACCTGCCATTGCTATCAACCTATAACAATAAACCATTTGGTTGCCCCAATGCTGGCGTGGACATGACGTTTGAATTCCCACAGTTAATTGCTCACGCAGCAAAAACGCGCCCATTGTGCGCGGGCACTATTATTGGCTCTGGCACGGTTTCCAATAAACAGGGAACCGATTTTGGCAGTGCGATTGCTGAAGGAGGTGTCGGTTATTCATGCATTGCAGAAGTGCGGATGATTGAAACCATTCGGGACGGTAAACCAAGCACCGAATTTATGAAGTTTGGTGACAGGATAACGTTAGACATGCGTGATGATAAAGGGAACAGCCTGTTTGGTCTAATCGATCAACGCGTGGTGAAAGGGTCATGAGTGGCCTCAAGTTATATGGGTATTGGCGCTCTTCAGCCGCTTATCGAGTTCGCATCGCACTTCACCTCAAGGCGCTCGATTATCAGTCGATTGCTATCCATTTAGTTAAGGAGGGCGGAGTGCAACATTCAGCCGAGTTTAGCGCTCTCAATCCGAGTGAGTTAATTCCGGTACTGGAAGATAACGGGCATTGCATTACTCAGTCGTTAACCATCATCGAATATTTGGATGACCAGTATCCCCAAGTACGTTTGGTTCCGCTATCAGGTAAAGAGAAATATCAGGTTAAAGCACTGGCGCAAGACATTGCTATTGATATTCATCCACTGAACAATCTACGAGTTTTACAATATTTAACGCGTGAACTGGCCGTGGATGAAAGTCAAAAAGGAGACTGGTATCGGTATTGGATAGCCACGGGGTTTCATGCCTTGGAAAAGAAATTGGCGACAGTATCAGGGGAGTACTGTGTTGGTGATCAACTGAGCTTAGTGGATGTTTGTTTAGTACCACAAGTGTATAACGCGGAGCGCTTTAATCTTGATATGGCGCAGTTTCCGATCATCAAACGAATCGTTGCTGAGCTTCGTGCTCATCCTGCGTTTATTGCCGCCGCACCAGAAAACCAGCCCGATGCTGAGAGTTAATCGATTAGCCAGCCTTGCGGCTGGCTTTTCTTTGCGCTGTTTATTGAGCATTCGCCACTAAACTTGCATTGCTGTAATTGTTGTATCCATGCAGCAAAATAGAATAGCGGCCCGGTTGAGCATTGGAGAACTGACACGTTTCATTATTGCCACTGCGATAAGGACGGCAGTCGTATTGCTGTAGATCAGCATCAGTTTGATACTTAACGTATAAATCGGCATCGCCGCTTCCCCCTGACAATACAATACTCAAGTTGCCCGCTTCCTGCAGTTCGAATTGATACCAGGTTTTACTATTTCTGCTGGCCGATAAACCGTTCACAGGTACGCCATTTTTCAGTTGATTGCTTGGTGTAGGCGGTGTTGAGGCGTTACCCATTTCAACCACATAAGCCAATCCAAGTTTAGTAAATTTCACCGCATGAAATCCTGTTGGGTCGGAATTTTGCAGAGTGTCTTGCGGGCTATGAATATTAGGGTTGTAATCATTAAATTTGGATTCAAAAGGCATCGCAGCTGGGTAACCAACCGCATGCCAAGAGGCATGATCAGAGCAGGCATAGCCACAGGTATCAAATCCATAGGTTAATGACGGTAAATATTCATCCAATAGTTGTGTCAAATACTGGGTAAAATTACTGTCGGTGTAATCGCTCATAAACACAATATCTTCGCGTGAACCTTGGTAGTTAGTCATGTCTAACTGCATCACAGACATTACTTTTTTACCTTCGGCTTTAAAACGATTGGCTAAGTCTTGTGAACCTCGAAGGCCCACTTCTTCAGCAGCGTAAGCCATGAAAGCGATGCTGCGTTTAGGACGAAAATTTTGCTCAGACAACAAACGGATGATTTCTGTCACGCCCGCGATACCTGATGCATCGTCGTCCGCACCCGGCGCAATACTGCTTTCGTTGGTTCGAGAACCAAGTGTCGAGTCTAAATGCCCGCCAATCACCACCCATTCGTCAGGTTTTTCAGAGCCTGTAATTGTGAGCATTACCGATTTCTGGTTGTAGCCTGAATGTGTGATTTGTTCTACTTTGCTTGCGGGCAGTGACGCAGAGAGTGAGCGCCAATGATCTGCAATCCAATTCGATGCTTGAGCACCAGTCGAGGTGGTATAAAAGCGATTTTTAAACTGGGTTAAGGTGGTGATGGTACTGGTGATTTGTTGCGCTGATACTGATGGCAACCAAGCATTAACGGTGGTTTGCTGAGTTATTTCTGGTGCACTGAAAGTGTTTAGATTCAGCGGCATTGCGCTGACACTCATCGCACTTTGTGCAGAAGGGTGGACCATATAACCACCACATCGCTGATGATTTTCGTGCATTTCATGTGAAAGCGTCGCTAACTCGCTTACTGGTACTTGCCCAACCCATACTGATGTTTGATTGATAAGATTTTCAGGTAATAGGCTTTGGGCTCCAGAGCGAAGCGCCGTTTGCGTCGCGTCACCACCAATGGAAATCCACACCTTTTCTTCTGCATAAGCGGTACTGAAACAGCCTGCTAGCGCAATCGCTAATAACGTTTGTTTGTGATTCATTCTCTCCTCCCTGGAGTATTATTATCAACATGACGTTGACCATAAACCCTAGGCCAAAAATAGGAATAATGAGAACAATTCGTTTTATACTCAGTTGTTCATAACGGTTGTCACTAAACTATCAATAAGGTATTTCATCGACTGAAAAAAAGAAAAAAGCCAGCGAAAACTTCAGCTGGCTTAAAGGTTTTAACACTGTACCCATACTGGATAAGTGAAGAAAATAAGGTGGGAAAAATTAAAGAGAAAGTGGAAGAGTACAGCCGTCCATAAACGCCCGCTTAGATGATAGATCGCGCCGTAGCCAATACCAGCTAATGTGGCAAATAGCGCCAAAGTCACGCCGCCAGAAAAATGCGCAAGACCAAATAGGGTACTAGCGAGCGCAATACCGAGCCATAGACCGAATTTTTCACTAACGGCTTTTTGTAAATAGCCCCGGAAAAATGCTTCTTCCACCACACAGGTTAAAAGCAAATTATTGAGAGCAAAGAGCCACCACCAAGTCGGTAAAGATAACTCGGGCTTAATCGCGCCAAGCGCCCATGCGACAAAAAGTAAAGCAAAAAGAGGAATCGACACTTTACCGATCGCGGCCCAACGAATGGTTTGATGGTTGCCAAGGAGTGGCGGCCAAGCGAGTAGCAAAGCAAAAAATACCATAGGTTTATCTAGGTTCAAGTAGAGACGAAAGGGGGCACTATTTGCACCAGCAAGCACATTATCCAACACTTTAGGATTATTAAAACCAGGAATAGCATGCAGCAGCAGTGCAATTGCCCATAATAGCAACGCACCATGAGCAAACCATTTCCAGCGGCCTTTCAGTTGTGGAATGTAATAAGCACCACATAATCCAATGGCGACATACAGTAGGGCCATTAACGATAATCGGTCTGTGAACCATCCGCCCACTAACGACAGTGCTAGCAAGGCGAATGCTGGACGTAACTGCTTTTGAAAACTGAAGATAACGGCAAAAAGCAGCGGGATCCAAATCCATAACGATGAGTCAAGTATCATAGAGAGTGCCTTAGAAAATCATCCATATTATTGAGTGATGACAGAGTGGAAGAGTAGCGCATTATGAAGAATCATTCTCAATAAAGAGATGCTACCAGTCAGCTAAACGCTTGCAGGCTTACAAAAAGCACTGTGGATCGTCACTAAAAATGGCGTCAACCGAGTTGAGATGTTTGAACTTGTTCGGATTATTCACCGTGTAGCACCAAATTTGGTAACCCGCTTGATGTAACTCGGCAATGTGTTTCGCACTGATCCATTGATAGTTAAGGTTACAGCCAAAGGCGTCAATTTCGGCTAACACTTGCTTATCTTTACGCGTTAATCGCTCGCTCAACACCGCCAATTTATAACCCGGACAATGCTGATAAAGCTCGCGCATGATAGCGTGGCTAAAACTGGAGAGAACAATCTGTTCATTCGGTAATCCACATTGATCCAGTTGCGCTTTAAGCTGAGCAGCGACTTGAGCAACATCGTGTTTATCCACTTTGACTTCAATGTTTAAACCAAGGCTGTGCTGCTTTGCGAGTGTCAGCAACGTCTCTAATGTCATGATGGGTTCGCCTGCAAATTGAGGATCAAACCAACCACCAAAATCGAACTGTTGTAATTGCTCAAGCGTGTAAGAATCAATGCGCCCTTTGCCATTACTGCAACGATCAATGGTGTGATCGTGGCAAACAACCAATATATGATCTTGAGTCGGTTGCACATCCACTTCAACCCACTTTAGGCCTAAATCAATAGCGGCTTGTACACTCACTTGCGTATTTTCAGGGTAATGGCCGGCCACTCCGCGGTGGCCAATAATCATAGGCTTCATAGCGTTATCTCCACACAATTAAAACCGGCTCAGCATAGCGCGCGCCTTCTATTTTGTCTTCAAATTGATGGAAATGAGAGACGACGCGCTTTGGACATCACTTTCGCTAATGCTATGCTTATCCAACATCAGGCAGGAGGTCTGATCTGTCAAGTAGGGATAACGGTGAAGCTACATACGATCAAAGGCTATATTCAGAATATGTATCTGGCTGAATATCCAGAACGATTATTACTGCTAGACGGTGCAAGTCGAGCAGACATACCTACATTGCAGCACTTCATTGAGGATGAACTGAACCGTCCTTTTTCTCATCTTCATACCGTTGTGGTAACTCACATGCATCCAGATCACGCTGGGGCGGCTCATCAATTGCGTGCATTAACGGGTTGTAAAATTATCTCTGCCAATAAAGATCATGATTGGTATTGTGGTTTGGACGGATTTTGTATGCATCTAGCCGATCTTGCGCTTGCACGTTGGATGGCGAATCGCCTAGGCCGCCCGCGGCAGAATTTATGGTATCCACGTGTCTTAAAGCCTGACATTAAGCTCAACGATGGCGACACTATTCCTCATTTTAACGAATGGCAAATCTTAGAAACCCCAGGGCATACCGACAGAGATTTGTCTGTCTACCATGCACAACAAGGCATTATGTATGTTGCCGATTTAATGGTTGAAGTGAAAAAGCAGTTGATTGCCCCTTTTCCTATTTTCCATCCCAATCAATATCGCCAGTCACTTGAACGGATCTTCAAGCTCAACCCAGAAACACTGCTTCTTGCACACGGCAAAGAGGGGCGTTTGAGCGAAAAAACCTACCAACACCTGCTAAATACCGCACCTATACGGCCCATCACACATTGGCGAGTGGTCAAAATAAAAGTCAAAAGTTTAATGAAGTCTGTTTGGCAATTTGGGGTCAGTAAAGGTAAATAAAGGGTAGGTGGCTTTAAAACTCATCAACAAAGAGTGTTCGCCGCATACTGTGGTTGTTTGCACCGGAAAAAATCGTTAGAATGCGATCCTTGATGATAATGAGAGCTTTTATCAACAAGGTGATAACACTTCGTTGAAGGTAATGAATAACGTCTATGAATCTTTTAAAAATCAGCTTGTCCTTGGTGGCGACTACCAGTTTGTTCGCAGTAAATGCTTCTACACTCAGTGACGCGAATGCCATCCTAAATAAAACCAATTCGGCTTCAGTCGCCAGCCAACAGAACATCAATCACAGTTCTCAATCAGCGTTGCTGATGCAAGCTGATATCGATCAGTTAAAAGAAGAAGTGAAAAATCTCACTATTTATCGTAATCACTTGGCATCGCTGGTGGAAAACCAGAATCAGGAAGCGCAAAGTCTATCGTCACAAATTGATGAGATAAAACTGACTCGCCAAGGCATCGTTCCTTTGATGTATCAGATGATCGACGGGCTACGTACCCTAATCGAAAACGACAAACCATTAAAGCGCGAAACGCGTTTAGAGCGTTTAGAAAAGCTGGAATCGATGATGGTGCGATCGGATGTCAGCGATGCTGAAAAATACCGCCGTATTCTTGAAGCGTACCAAATCGAAATTGATTACGGGACTAAACTGGGTGTTTATCAAGGCGCAGTGGTGCTCAATGAAAACAAAACCATTGAAGCTGACATTTTATACGTTGGCCGTTTATCGCTGGTGGCTCGTAGCTTAAATGGCAAACAGTATTGGAGCTGGAGCCAAAACTCGCACCAGTGGACCGATGTCGATAGTGGGCTATATGCCGATTTAGATACCGCTTTCAAAATGGCCAACAATTTAATTACACCAAACTTAATGACGATTCCTGTTTCACTTGAGTTAGTAGAGGGGCAAAGCAAATGAAGATGGTTTTCTCTCTCTCATCACTCTGTTTAACACTATTGGCTTTCAACAGCTTTGCTTCTACGGAATTAGTCAGCAACGCCAAAGTGGAAAACAAACAGCAGCAGCAGCACAATATCGAACGCGAAGCGGGTTTTAAACAAACCGAACAGCAGCTACGCCGCGCCAAAGCAGAGCTAGAAGCTCAGCGCCAAGATTTACAAGCGCAAGCGGATAAGCTAAGCACGCAATTCAGTAATAATGAAAACCGACTAGCACGTTTAGAAGAGCAGCTTCGCTTAGAAACAGGAAGCCTTGGAGAGCTGTTTGGTGTGGTACGCCAAAATGCCAAAGCATTAAGCAGTGAATTGGAATCTTCCATCACTGTAGTTGATCGCCATCAGTATACATCGCGAGTACAAGAAATTGTCGCCGCAAAATCTTTACCCTCGATGCCGCAGCTGACGGGGTTATGGCACAGCTATGTTGAACAGATCATCGCCAGTGGTGAGCTAAGCCGCGTTCAGATCGCATTTATCAATGGTGACGGTGTCACGAAAAATGTGGCTGCTTATCGTATTGGAACCTTTGGTTTGGTGACAGAGCAAGGTTATGTCAAATGGAATGGAGATAAACAAGCCGCCACCGCTTATTTGAAACAACCGGACAATGGACCGATTTTCTCTGGCCTAAATACGGGAGAAATCGAAAGCTTAGTGGTCGATCCTTCGCGTGGCATCATGCTTGAACAGCTAGCCCTTACGCCAACGTTAGCCGAACGGCTACAAATGGGTGGTGCGGTCGGTAACATCATTTTGGTACTGCTTGGTATTGGTTTAATCATTGCTTTCTATCGCGGCTTCGCATTGGTGATGACTCACCACAAGATCAAAGCGCAGCTTAGAGATGTACAGAAAATTGGTAATAACCCATTGGGGCGTGTACTCAGCGTCTATAACAAAGAGCAAAATCGCAGCGTAGAAGCGTTGGAGCTGCGCTTGCTGGAAGCGGTGGTCGATGAACAAGCGCATTTGGAAAAAGGTTTATCGATGCTGAAGTTATTAGCCGCGATTGCACCGATGCTTGGGTTGTTAGGTACGGTGACCGGCATGATTGAAACCTTCCAAGTGATCACTCAATTTGGTAATGGTGATCCGAAAGTGATGGCTGGTGGTATTTCAATGGCCTTGGTGACTACCGTGCTGGGTTTAGTCTCTGCGATTCCACTGTTACTGGCTCACAATATCTTAAGCTCTCAAGCGGAAAATATTCGCTCTATTTTAGAAAAACAGGGGATTGGCTTGGTTGCGGCGCAAGCAGAACAAGAATGCCAAGCTTCAATGAGGAATGCGGCGTAATGAACAGCGTATTGCCAAGCGCACTGCTCAGCAATGACTGGCTAACAACCTTGCAGCAGTTTATGCAGCAAGGGGGTATCGTCTTATGGTGGCTAGCTGGGGTGGTGGCGCTTTATTGGTTGTTGATCATCGAACGCGTACTGTTTGTGGTATTGAGCTTTCCTAAATATCGAAAAGGGTGGTTAGAGCAATGGCATCAACGCGCGGAACAACATTCATGGTATGCCCATGCGATTCGCGAGGGTTGGCTTGGTGAAGCACAGCAGATGCTGCGCCACAACCTTAACATGATCAAACTGCTCGTCACACTTTGCCCAATGTTAGGGCTGCTCGGCACAGTCACCGGAATGATCTCTGTGTTTGATGTGATGGCAAATCAAGGCAGTAGCGATCCTAAATTGATGGCATCTGGCATTTCATTGGCCACATTACCGACAATGGCCGGAATGGTCGCGGCCCTTGCGGGCATGTTTGTGCATGCTCGTCTTGCAAAAAAGTGTCATCTACTTGAATTAAAATTAGAAAAATCGTTAAGGAGTTTGCGATGAGATTAGGCAGACGCCAGCCAAGAAATGATGAGGTGCAGATAGACTTAACATCGATGCTCGACATCGTCTTTATCATGCTGATTTTTTTCATTGTCACCAGCTCATTTGTTCGTGAATCAGGTGTTGAGGTTAACCGTCCTCAAGCTTCTCACGCGGTGAGTCAGAAAGATGCGGGTATTTTTGTCGCTATCAATGCATCCAATGATATTTACATCGACAAACGCTTGATTGATGTTGAACGTGTAGAGGCCACCCTAGAACATCTGTTGCTCGAACAACCAGATGCGGCGTTAGTGATTCAAGCGGATGAACATGCTTATAACGGTACGGTTGTTAAAGTGATGGATGCGGCCAAAGGGGCCGGAGTGAAAAATATCGCATTGGCGGCGGAGAAACGTTAATGGGACGTTTACTGCTTGCTTTGCCAATTGCAGGAGCGATTTCGCTGGCGCTGTTCAGTTTTATGGCGTGGATGGTGGATAACGGTAACCAACGCGCTGTAAAACCAACTCAAGCACTGCGATTTAACATGGTGATGATGGAACAAGAACACGATTTACAGCGTCGCCAACGTAGCGTTCCGGAACCTTTAAAGTTGCCTGAGCCGCCACCGCAAGCACAAGTGACACAGTCACAAACTACTGCTACGGCCGCTACATCACTCACTAGTTTACCAGCTTTGGGTTTGGATACCGCGCTTAATGGGGTGGCGATTAGCGCACCAACCTTTGGTGATTTTGGCTCAAACCAGCAAGCAATGCCGTTATATCGTGTCGAGCCTGTTTATCCAAGCCGAGCTCTAAAGCGAGGTGTAGAAGGTTTCGTTACATTAAGCTTTACCATTGATACAACAGGAAAAGCCATCGGCATCAATGTCGTCGATGCCAATCCTAAACGTATGTTTGAGCGTGAAGCGATGCAAGCGCTGAAAAAATGGAAGTATCAACCTCAGATTGTTGACGGCAAAGCCATCGAGCAGCCGGGACAAACCGTGACTGTGGAGTTTAAAATCGCCAAATGATGAAACGTATATTGATTGGCTTATCACTTGTTATCGGCTCGTTCTCTTTAAATGCGAGCGAATTAAGTGCGACAACCGTCCTGAAAGTGCAAAAAGCGCAGCAATTTGCATTAGAAGAGAACCTCACTCAAGGCATTGAGGTGCTGAGCAGTGTTGAAACGTCACGTCTTTACGATAAAGCATTTGTCGCCCGGATGCTTGGTGTGTTTTATTGGCAAAGTGGTCAGCCTCAAGCGGCTATCAAACAGATCAAGTACGCGGTAGAGAGTGGAGAGCTGCAAGATGAGCATGCATGGACCACCGAACGTATGTTGGCTGATCTGTATGTCAATGAACAACAATTTGAAAAAGCGTTGCCGCACTACTACCAATTATTGAAATCCGTTCCGCCTTCACAAAAAGTAGACGATCTGTGGTTGCGTATCGCACAGACTCACTACCAAATTACACAATGGAAAAAAGTGCTGCATGCGTTGGATAAATACCAAACCGTGACACCACTTAATACTAAAAACCCACTGTCACTTAAATTAGGTGCGCAGCTTCAGCTAGAACAATGGAAAGCGGCCATTCCAACTTTAGAAAAACTGATCATGCTGGAGCCTGACCAAGCCAGTTGGTGGCGACAGTTGGTCGGTTTACATCTGCGTTTAGATCAGCGTCGTCAAGCATTAAACAGTTTAGCGTTAGCCAAATTACAAGGTGTGGAATTAACCGATAAGGATCAACACTTGCTCGCGCAGTTGTATGCGCAAAACGGCATTCCAGAACGTGCGGCGCAAGTTCTACAAACATTATCTGATGCTGATCAAGACTTAACTTTACTGAAAGAGCAAGCCACTTACTGGCAGCAAGCCAAAGAGTGGCAAGCCGCGATCAGAACGTGGACAAAAGCAGCTGAACAGGATGAGCAATATTATTGGCAAGTGGCGCTGCTGTACAACCAGCAAGGGCAATTTAAAGAAGCGTTACAGGCGTTGGATAAAGTCACCACGCGCGAGAAAAAAGCCGATGTCGCGTTAGCGCGAGTTCATGCGCTGTACAAACTCAATCAACTCGATAATGCTCTATACCAAGCCAAGCAAGCTGAAAACCTAAATCCATCAAGCCATGCCAAAGGATGGATCAAATTCCTTTCTCGTTTACAAAAAGTTCAGCAAGCGCAAACTGCTAATATCTGATCATAGCGCCTCATCTGCCCGATGATGAGGCGTCTGACCTTTTACGATTTTTGAATCGTCATTATCAAGACTGACATTGGTTCGGTTTTGCCTATCTTAGTGATAAAGAGAACCTATTATTGTCTTTCTGATTTTTTCCGTACCATAACGTTTAACGATGAAGTACAGAGAGAGAATCATGATGAAAGCGTTAGTGGTTGAAGGTGGTGCGATGCGCGGCATTTTTGCCAGTGGAGTCTTGGATAGTTTTTTACAACATCAGCATAACCCATTTGATTTTGTATTAGGTGTTTCAGCTGGAGCTTCAAACTTAATCGGCTACCTTGCGAAGCAACCGAGACGCAGTTATCTCGTTGTAACTCAGCTTGCCACCGACCGTCTTTTTTTTAACCCAATTCGCTTTATCAAGGGGGGAAATCTCGTCGATGTGCGTTGGCTAATCGATGAGTCCAACCGACGTTATCCGATTGATGAAGACAAACTGTTTAACTCAGTCCCTTTCTTTGCCGTTGCAACCAATATCGAAACGGGTAAAGCCGATTATTATCGAGTGACTCAAGAAAACTTGAGCACGGCCATTGAGGCCACATCCGCTCTACCGATAGTTTATAAGCACACGCCTTGTTTCCATGGTGGTTGTTACACTGATGGAGGTGTTGCTGACTCGATCCCTGTTAAAGAAGCGTATCGCCGTGGAGCACGAGATATTACGGTTGTTTTATCACATCCACTTAGCTATATCATGTCGCCCCCTAAAAGTAAGTGGATGATGAAAAAACTTTTTTCACGCCATCCAAATATGGCTAAATCAATGCTATTTCGTGCGAAACATTACAACCAATCACTTGAATTTATTCGTAACCCACCTTCTGATGCCATCATTCGAGTAATCGCGCCACCTGAAGGGTTTCCCGTAAAGAGATTGACGATGAAGTTACCTTTGCTCAACATAGGCTATGACATGGGCTTAAAAGCAGGGCAAAATCATTTGGAGTGGCTTGAATACACACATGCAGCCTAAAAACGCTTAGGTTCAAAAGGTTGATAAAACACTATCTACATGTCGTAACTGTGTATGTAATAAGCTGTTTTTTAGAGATGATTGAGTATGAATTTCATCGCAATTTATCTTGTTTATGGTTTTCATATGAGTAGTACGTGCTAAGTATGTACCACATTTTGATTGATCGAGCCTGATGGCATGCAACTGAAACTATCATTACTCTCCATCGCTTTATTGAACACAATTCCTGTCACTGCAACGGAAAACTTTCAGATGTTTATTCCGGTCACTGCGGCCAATAGTTACCAACATGGCATTGATGTTGCTGGGTACTGGAAAAGTGAAAAACTGGATGGAATTCGCGCCATCTGGAATGGGCAATATCTCCATACGCGTAATGGTAATAAGATCAATGCGCCTGCTTGGTTTACTGCACCATTACCTAATAAAGCATTAGAAGGAGAGCTCTGGGCTGGACGAGGTCAGTTTCATCACGTACAACAAACGGTATTGGATACCATACCAACCGATGAAGCGTGGCAAAGCATCCGCTTTATGCTGTTTGATATGCCCGAAGCGATCGGTGACTACCAAAAGCGATACCGCAATCTTATCCACTTATCCTCACTCATGAATGCTCCGCACATTACCTATATTGAACATTCACCAATTCACTCAGAAAAAGAGCTGCTTGGGTATTTAGACAACGTAAGTGATGGGCAGGGTGAAGGGGTAATGCTGCGAAAAATTAATGCCCATTACCAAGCCGGCCGCAGTAACGATTTACTTAAGCTTAAAAAACACCAAGATGCTGAAGCTACGGTCATTGGTTATAAACTGGGTTCTGGCAAGTATCAAGGTATTATGGGATCAGTACTAGTGCGCTTAGAAAACGGTGTTGAGTTCTATATCGGCAGCGGTTTTTCTGATGAGATCAGAAATAATCCGCCAAAGATCGGATCCATTATTACTTTTCGTTTTAATGATCTCACTGCAGAAGGAAAACCAAGATTTGCACGCTTTATGAGAGAAAGGCCAGCAATATAAATAAGGCCAGACAATGTCTGACCTTATTATTTCATCGCAACGCCTTTTCGCCACGTTGAAATTCATAGAATCAAGCTGTTATTTCGATGCAAAATCAAGTTGCACGCTATCGGCTTGTTGATGCATCCAGTGTAAGCGGATACCCAGCATCAAAGCAGCAGAAGATAAGCCAACGATAAATCCTATCCAGAACCCACTTGCACCCATAGGTTCGACAATGAAATCTGTCATTGCTAATACATAGCCCGTTGGCAAGCCAATCATCCAATAAGCGATAAAGGTACGATTAAAAATAGCCGTCATGTCTTTATAACCACGTAGCGCCCCTGCTGCAACGACTTGAATCGCATCCATACATTGATAAATAGCCGCAAAAATAAGCAACTGCATTGCCATGGCTACAACGGCTTGGTTTTCCGTATAAAGCAAAGCCACATATTCACGAAATAGAACCGTTAACGTCGCCGTGATAATTGCAGTAGATAAACCGACTAACAAGCCAACCTGCGAAGCAATGGTTGCCCCTTCAATATTTTTCTCGCCCAGCTTATGGCCAACACGGATGCTCACTGCCGCGCCGATACTCATCGGTAACATAAAAATTAATGATGAGAAATTCAAAGCGACTTGGTGAGCCGCCACCACCAATGAACCGAGTGGAGCGACCAACAATGCGACCACAGCAAATAGAGTAACTTCAAAAAATATCGCTGCCGCCACAGGAAAACCAAGCTTGAATAAGCGAATTTGCGCTTTCAATTGTGGTTTATGGAATTCACCAAAGATATTAATGTGCGCCATGCGTTTAGAAGTGACGACATAAAACAGCAGCATAAAAAACATCAACCAATAGACAATTGCCGTCGCCACACCACAACCTACACCGCCTAGCTCTGGTGCGCCAAATTTTCCGTATACGAAAATCCAGTTAAGTGGAATGTTAACTAATAAGCCCGCGAAACCAATCACCATAGCGGGTTTCGTCAGTGAGATACCATCCGTGAAACTGCGCAATGCTTGAAATAGTAAATAAGAAGGTACGGCAAACATCACGGCGTACATGTACCCGTTAGTTTTTTCAGCCATCAACGGCTCAATATCCATCCACCCCAAAATCCATTGAGTTTGAAACAGAACACCAATAATGGGGATAGAGACAAACAACGCTAGCGCTGCGCCTTGTTGGATTTCAAAAGGAATCTTCTTTTGCCGCCCTGATCCGTTGAGTTGCGCTACAACAGGAACCAACGCCATTAACAACCCAACACCAAACAGAATCGAAGGTAGCCAAATACTCGCCGCGATCGATACCGCAGCCATATCAATCGCACTCACACCACCTGCCATGACGGTATCTACAAAGCCCATTCCAGTTTGAGCAATAGAGGCAATCAACACAGGTGTTGCCAATTTGATTAAATTTGAAGCTTCTTGTTTATAACGATGCACAAATATCTCCAGAGGAAGGACAAGCAAAAATCGCGACCAATAATCAACTTATCGCGTAGGCATGGATGATAAAGAAATGTCACACTAAGCTCCATGAAAAACTGATGAAATTACCTAATGTTTATTGGGAAGGTTGCTCGTCGCGCTATATGCGGTGAAATCTATTTCAGACAAAGCTTGATTAGGCTAGATAGGGGGCTTGGCGTGTTGCACGTAACCATTAAGAAGAGCGCTTGCCAAGCGCTCACTTTTTAAAAGATTTGTTCATCATCGGCATCAACAAACAACTCTATTTTGTCTAAACGTTCATCGACCATCATATTGAGATGAATCGCATGGCAACAGGCGGGGCAATCGTCATAAAACTCTTGGCTACCATTTGATGCATCTAGGGTGATCCGAATGGAATGACCGCAGTGAGGGCAGTTGACCATTCTTTCCGTATAATTTTTCATATCTCTTTCCTTACATCCTTGGAGATACCTTAATACTAAGTCGCTAAGTTCCTTTAAGCGGCAAATTAAGTTCAAACTTTGAATTGGCCCATAAAACAACAAAAGAGCCATTTATTAAGGCTCATTTGTTGTCTATACAGCTCGGTTGTTTACACCGTTAAAAGGAGAGGATTTTCTTGATCAAACTTTCCGCTTCGACCAGATAGTGGCCACCAAATTGATTGTAGTGATTGAGGACATGATAGAGGTTATAAATATTCTTACGTTCCACATAGTCCAAACTCAAAGGTAAGATGCTTTCATAGCCTTGGTAAAACTCAGGTTGAAAACCTTCAAATAACTCTGTCATTGCGATATCGCATTCACGATCACCCCAATAACAGGCGGGATCGTAGCAAATTGGACCAAATACAGAGTTTGCCACATTCCCGTGCCACAAATCTCCATGCAGCAGAGATGGGCGAGGGCTATGGTTAGCTAAGCGAGATTGGACAACATCGACCAACTCGCTGATATTGAACAACTCAATTCCTTTTTCACGCAACAATTGCAATTGCCAGCCGATACGTTGTTCTGCAAAAAAACGACCCCATTTTTTGTCCCACGGATTTGGCTGCAAAGTGGAACCAATATAATTGTCTGCATCAAACCCATACTCTTTTTGTTCTCCCCATTGATGCAGTTTGGCCAGTTGTACACCGAACTCATAGCTGTTCGTCGCGTTATCTAGGGGTTTGGTTGGTAGATAGTTTAAAACAATGAAAGCATGATTTTTACTGGTTCCAATCATCACTAGCTCGGGAACCTGTACTGTTGACGTTTCACGAAGCGAACGTAGGTTTTCACCCTCAATCTCAAACGTAGCTAAGAAGTCTCGTGTGTTTACTTTAACAAAATAGCGTTGTTCGCCATCGCTGATCATGTAGCAATCACTAATGTCACCACCGCTGACTTTTTCTTTTTCAACAGGGTTAAATTCAAACATGAGCGTATCGGATAACTGCTGAATGAGAGTTTGCCACATAACGACCTCTGCCTTGATTTACTTAATAATTCGTAGTTTAGGTCATGGTTACGAATATTTCAGAAGTGAGTGACACATAATTTAGCCACTTTCCTTTTGAGGGAGCACCAATGCTCATAAATGTGATTAAGTGCAAGAATTTGCAGATGCGAATACAGAAATAGTATTAAAAATAACGCTATATTTTCCATAAGTTGATCTTGCTTAGGTGCTAGTAACCCAATTTATAGGATGGCGTATCCTACTTTGGGGAAAATAAATGCTCGTGAAATAGATGCTTATCAAGAAATCGCGGGAAATTTGAACGTCTAAACTATCAAATCTGTGAAAATGGGCTGACATGGCTTAGTATTATTGAAGGTACAGTGATTACTAGCAATTTAGCGGTAAAGCGGAGAATTAAAGTGGTTGTAGAAACCGATGGTTATTTGGCTCTGATAGAGCATCTCTCTTTTAATATGGATGTGTTCACATCAGGCGGAGATATTGGCGCTGAAAGTGTAGAAGATGTTGTGACCGACATGGTTTCAAGCAACATCATGGCTATTTTTGAACAAAACCCTGAGCTACATTCCAGTGTTCGATTCCAGTTGCTCAAAGAAGCCGATTCTGTAGTGGAAGATCTTGGTGAAGTATTGGCGGGTGTTTGGAGTAAACCTGCGACCAATGAACAGATCCTTTTTCTTGATGAATACATCGCCTTAGTGAAGAATCTGTTCGATACTGCCGTTGCGAAGTACGACTAATTGAAGTATGACTAATCAGAGTTAGGCGGGCTTATAATCCGCCTAAATTGCCAGAATTTAGAAGCCCAATAGGGGTTATCGATTCTCGAGATCATCACACCTTTAGACGTAGAGGCGTGCATGAATTTTTTGTCTCCTAGATAGACTCCAACATGATTGCTCGTCCTTGATGTTCTAAAAAAGACCAAATCCCCGCGCTGCGCATTTTGATAATTTACCTCAAAACCCGTTTGACTCTGTGAGCGTGTAGTTCGTGGTAGAGGGATCTGCCATACATCTTTAAACGCTATTTGCACAAATGCTGAGCAGTCGACTCCGTTCAACGTTTCACCACCTAATCGGTACGGCACTCCTTGCCAGCGCTGAAAAACCGTGCCTAATCCATCGTCTTTATCTTGGACAATTGACAGAATCTCTTCTTGAGTAACATAAGTAGGGCCAGAATTGGACGAAATAGGCGATCCTACGCAACCCGTTAGCACACTAGTTATTGATAATGCGAAGAGTATTGGACTTTTAATCATTTATCATCCCAATGAAATGTAACTGAAACATTTTTGAAATATTGCATTCCTACTATGGTTGAGCCTTAACACATTCTCTAATCACTTAGTTGCATTTATCATGAATTCCTCAATAAATAATCGACATTCACTGTCGTTGATTCAAACCATCAGTGCCATTTTCATCACGATGACGTTACTGGTGGTCCTTTTATCCATCACCAGTTTAAAAAGCATCGATAAGGTAGGGCTACAGTTTTCTGGATTGTCTGAACAAACACTACCTTTGGCATTAAATAATGCAAGGTTGACGCAAAATATATTAGAACAAGTACAATCTCTCGGAGATGGCATCCGCACAACGGAATCGGCAGAATTAGAAGCGGTAAACCAGCAATTAAGCCACTTAAACCAGCAGACTGACCAACTTACTGACCAGCTTTTCTCCATCGCTACTCGTATCGGTAACGCGATTACTCAAGATCATCAAGTGTCGTTACGCAGCAAAAGTGCGGCATTTCAGCAGCTCACCTATTCTATTTTATCAACGCAGGCCTCTTTGCTTGAACAGCAGAATGCTATCGATAACGCCGCCACCGCGTTTCGTTACGGATTAAGCTCCATTGGACCGGAGATGAACCGGATCAGTTCATTTCTCGCATTAGATAACCCGGAATCGATGGATGCGGCTAACCGCTTTATTGCCAGTGCAAGTTCGATGGAAAGTACCTTCTTACTGTTAATGATGCAAAACGATCCTGAACAGGCCAAAGTGCAATTTAAAGAAATCCGTAATCGCATGGCGGGAATTGAGCTAGCCTTTGATGATTTCAAAGAGTGGCATCCTGATGTTATGGAGTTTGCAAGCCTGACGGCACCTTATGAAATGGTTAAAGCGGGTTTTGTTGAGCATGGCATTTTAGCACTGATCTTAAATAAAATTGAGCAAGCACAGCAGCAGCGACAAGAAATGGCACAAGCTGCGCAGCTAGCCAAAGATACGGTAGCACTGCTAAATACGATTTCTGCCACCGCAAGTGAGTTGATCAAACACAGTGAGAACGTGGTTCATGACGCAATGCTAATGGTTAAGCAAGTACAATATACTGGCGGCATTATTCTGGTCGCTTTGGTTTTACTAGCATGGCTAGGGTTACGCCACTGGCTAAAGCTGGGGCTGAATAACTTATTGGCCAAGCTTGCATTATTAACTCAACACGATTTTTCTCAACCCGCTCGCTTGATTGGCCCGAGTGAATTTAAAGAAGTTGCTCTACAACTAAACCAAGTTATTGAATCAACAAAATATTCAATTTCTACCGTAACGCGCAATTGTGAAATGCTCTACCAAAATGCCGAAACCAGTCACGATGCAGCCGATAAATCCAACCGCAGTTTAGCCGCACAAAATGATTCGTTGGTTAACATGGTTTCCACCGTGAGTGAGTTGGAATCGGCGATTCGGAATATCGCGCTTGTGACCAGTGAATCTTATGAAGAATCAGTGGCTGCCAGACAGTTTTCTACGCAAGGGGTGAAAGTAGTGGAACAAAACCGTGTTCGCTTGGAATCTCTTGAAAATACACTGCATTTAAACGATGAAGCAATGCACGAGCTTGACCAGCGCGTGAAGAAAATTCGCGAGATGGTGGATATGATCAGCGGTATTGCTGACAGTACCAACTTACTGGCGTTGAACGCCGCGATTGAAGCGGCAAGAGCTGGCGAACAAGGGCGCGGTTTTGCGGTTGTAGCCGATGAAGTACGCAAATTGGCCAGCGATACATCACAGCAAACCACCAATATCCGAGACATGATGAATGAACTCACCAATGCAACGCAGCGCTCTCGTCAAGCGGTATCGGATTCGCGTCAAGAGATGAGTAATGCGCTGCAATCGAGTCAAGAAGTCAAAACAACATTTGAGCAGATAGAAAAAGCAGTGGAACAGATTCGTGCTCGAGTTGAGCAGATAAGCGTTGCAACAGAAGAGCAAGAGCGAGCGACGGCCGATGTAAGCCAATCTATCAGCCAAGTTTCATCGCAAGGTGAGCAAACTAAATTACAGCTTGAAGCCATGGTCGAAAGTTCAGAGCAGGTGGCTGAAGTTGCGGGTGAACAGCAGGCTATGTTGCATAAATATACGCTCAACTAGCTTATCCAGTGCGAATTTCTGTATTTTCATGACGTTGTCACTTTTTTCTAAATGGTTGGGTAAGCATTTTATCCAACCACTGCTCACGCTTCTCTCGAAAGAGTGGTAGGCCGATAATGACCTGCTTATGGCCCAATTCTGGCTGCGCACGATAAGTACGAAATAGCCGATCCCAACATGACAAGAAAAAACCAAAATTGGAGTGAGTTTCTCGCACAATGACTGAATGATGCACCCGATGCATGTCAGGTGTCACCACCAACCAGCGAAGCCAACGGTCCATTTTCAACGGTAATTTTGCGTTACTGTGGTTAAACATCGCGCTCGCATTGAGCACAACCTCAAATATCAATACCGCGAATGGGCTGACACCCAACATGATCACGCAAGTGATTTTGATCCACAAAGAGAGAATCATTTCGAATGGGTGAAACCGTGAGCCAGTGGTCACATCAATATCTTGATCAGCGTGGTGCATGCGATGTAAACGCCATAACCAAGGAGAGAAGTGAAAAAGCACATGCTGGGCGTAAATCACGCCATCAAGAATAATAACTGACAGCGCAATTTCAGCCACTTGTGGTAAATCCACCCAATTAAAAAGGCCAATAGAGTCTTGCTGCGCCCAATAAGCCGCTTCAATGGCTAACACTGGCATCAATAGCGATAAGCACACGCTATTTAAACCAACCAAACCTAAATTATTCAGCCAGCGAGTGGCTTTACTTTGGGTGAGTGTTTTACGTGGGCAAGACCATTCCCACAGCGCACAAAGCATAAATACAGCGAAAAATACGCTCAAACGGATCAATTCAGGGTTCAGGTTCATGCTTAATGGCTCATATTCAATGGTCTTGTGCTAGGAATCTGCTTGTACTGTAAGTACAATCGGCAGCACTTTCCAGCTTGCCGCCCTGATTTATGAGAATCCACGCATTTAACCATTTGTTCCAACATCGCTTAGCGTTATCGACCAAACCTTTTCAAGCTCGTGGTGCGAAAGTTGAACGTTGCGCCTATTGTCAGGTCGCCACGCAATACTGCTTATGCGGCCATCAACCGGATATGGATACGGATATCGCAGTATTACTGCTGGTTTCTGAAAATGAAGTATTTAAACCCAGTAATACTGGTCGACTAATTGCCGATGTGATTAAAGAAACTTACGTTTATCAGTGGAATCGCACCGAACCTCACGCGGAAATGCTAGCACTGTTGAATAACCCCGCCTATCAACCAGTCGTCATTTTTCCCGAAGAGTATGTGGATGAAAAGCCTCGAGTAATGCAAAGCCCTCCTAGCGCGCACGATAAACGCAAACCACTGTTGATATTGCTTGATGGAAGCTGGCGCGAGGCAAGACGAATGTTTCGCAAATCACTTTATTTGGATGCGCTTCCGGTGATGTCTATCGCACCTAAAAGCGTATCGCAATATATGATGCGTAAATCTGATAATGAGCAGCATTTATCAACGGCTGAAGTGGCGTCGTTGGTATTGGCTGAAGTGGGTGAGCATCAAGCCTCTCTGCTATTAAGCCAATGGTTTGAAGTGTTTCGAGAAAGTTACTTGCTGAGCAAAACCCGCCTAAAGCATGATTTGAGCAGGCCAGTCTTGAAACGTTTCATCGACCAGCAGCAAAGCGAGACGTGACTCTAATAGTTGATCGATTCGGTGATGAGTAATTGTTCAATCGAACCTATAGACCAGATAAATTGGTACTCGGTCACGGATTGTAGGCTGAGCTCTGTGGATAATGCCCAGAGTTTTATTTTTAGCTCATTGATGAGCAAATTTTAGGAGAGATTGCATGTACTACGGCTTTGATGTCGGTGGCACTAAAATTGAGTTTGGTGCGTTTAATGAGAAGTTAGAACGCGTAGCAACGGAGCGCGTTCCTACCCCAACAAACGACTACAATCTGCTAGTTGAAACCATTGCGCAGTTGGTGAGTAAATATGACGCGCAATTGGGTGTGGAAGGTAAAATAGGCCTTGGCCTACCAGGTATGGAAGACGCTGATGATGCTACGGTATTAACCGTCAACGTTCCTGCTGCAAAAGGCAAACCGTTACGCGCTGATTTAGAAGCAAAAATTGGCCGCAGCGTGAAGATTGAAAACGATGCAAACTGCTTTGCGCTTTCTGAAGCATGGGACGATGAGCTGAAAAATGAGCCTTCGGTTATGGGCCTAATTCTCGGCACAGGTTTTGGTGGCGGCCTTATCTATGAAGGGAAAGTGTTCTCTGGTCGTAACCACGTCGCGGGGGAGTTTGGTCATATGCGTCTGCCTCTTGATGCATGGTTACATCTTGGTGATAACGCGCCGATGCTCGGCTGTGGTTGTGGCAAACAAGGATGCTTAGACAGTTATCTCTCTGGCCGCGGTTTTGAGCTATTGTACGAGCACTATTATGGCGAGCACAAAAAAGCGATTGATATCATTCACGCCAATGAAGCCGGTGAAGCGAAAGCCGTTGAGCATGTTGAGCGCTTTATGGAACTACTTGCCATCTGTTTTGCCAACATTTTCACAGCCAATGACCCACACGTTGTTGCACTCGGTGGCGGTTTATCAAACTTTGAATTGATCTACCAAGAGATGCCTAAACGCGTACCGAAATACCTGCTTTCTGTCGCGAAATGTCCGAAGATCATCAAAGCAAAACATGGTGATTCAGGCGGCGTACGTGGTGCAGCTTTCCTTAATATCAAATCATAAAATCAAACAAAAAGGGCCTATAATCAAACGGGCCCTTTTTTATATCAGTCAAAAGTTAACTCTTTGACCTGATTAACCTAAGTTCTGGTTATTGAGTGTTAGCGCCTTTTTTACCCACACCTACGTTTTCTTTTTGTTGCAGTATTAGCTTGCTAAAACCTAACTTTTTAAAGTGGTTATCGCGGTAATTGCGTACCGCTTTTGCGTCAGAAATCATTTCCAGCTGCTGTTCCATTTTTAAAAAATCAGTAATATCAATACCTTCTGCTTCGGCTACTGCTTCTTGAATGTTGTGATGCTTTTCGTAAGAAAAAGTCAGCGTTTTATCTTCATTTTTGTAAGTGTACAAAATGGTGCGAGCCATGATCATCTCTCTAAAATCGTCATTCCCAATTTCGGGAAAATAAACAAAGGCTGATCGCTTACTATCAACCAATTGAAAATGGGGGCGTTGGCAGCGCTGAAACATGACTAACCAACATCTAATGAGCTAGATTTTGCCTTTAAGTGGGATAATTGTCACGCTTTCACCACCGAAATAGCGCAGGATATTTCATTTACAACGCTGTACATATTCAATGACAAACGCCGCTATTGCATCGAGATCATTGATGTTCATCTGTGGTAAAGCACTTTTCACAACTTCATCCGCGGCGATAGCGATGATATTTTCATCATTTGGATATAGCCAAGGTTTACCTACTTCAGCACGGTGCAATTCAATTTTTGGAAAGGTGAGGTTTTTACACCCTTCAACTAAAATTACGTCGAGTTTATCGCAATCAAAGCGAGACAAAAGATATTCGAAATCGGGTTCGGCTTCTGGCGTCTCAGTCATCATGGCATGACGATAGCGCGATGCAACTAACATCTGGCTTGCCCCCGCTTTACGCAGCCGATGGCTATCTTTACCTGGTTTATCAATATCAAAATCGTGGTGCGCGTGCTTAAGTACGCCTAATGTTAGGCCTGCTGCCCTTAACTTGGGCAACAAGGCTTCAAGCAAGGTTGTTTTTCCTGTGCCAGAGTAGGCCGCAAAGCCAAGCAAAGGGCATGAAGGCGCTTGATATTTCATGATGTCAAAGTTCCAAATTGTGCCAGATCTTGAGGCGTGTTGAGGTTCAAAAAGCAGTTTGGCGAGTCGCTAAAGTCAACGTAATCTGTGTGGCATTCTTGATAAAGACGGGTGATTTTTCTCTCGCCACGTTCTAAAAATGCAGTCAGTGTTGGCAGCACACGTTGGTGAATAAGGGTGAATACGGGTTGAGCGAAGTGACCATCATGGGCGACTAAAATATCATGCGAGTCTTGAACCGCATGGCAAAAACGCGCAACAAGATCGTCATTGATCAACGGGCAATCGCAAGGGACAAATCCAACCCAATCGGTTTGTGCATGGGTTAACCCTGCCTGAATTCCAGCGAGTGGACCGGGATAATCAGCCATGGTATCGGAAATGACAGGCGCAAACTGACGATACTGTGCATGGTTACGATTAGCGTTAATCGTCAGGCTAGTAGATTGCGGCTTAAGCTTATTCATGACATGTTGAATCAAAGGTTGGCCATTGAGTTCAATCAGCCCTTTGTCTTGTCCACCCATACGGCTGGCTTGCCCACCCGCTAAAATAACCCAACTTGTTTGTGTGGGAAGTAACATGAAATGTCTCTTAATTGTGCGATGAGAAGAGCGCCGTACAGACAAGTTAAACTCATTGATTGAGCATCACTCGCCCATTTTTAGTGGCGACAAACCAAGGTAAGGATGATAACCCAACTCATGCCTTGGTGCTAACTGGCTGATGATTATAACCAATCTCACTTGTGCGGGTGGATCTTTTTCATTGCTCTCGTTAAGCTTTTCATTGCTCTCACTAAGACACAAACGCCTCCATTAGTTTGGAGGCGTTTGGTCAAGTTAGGCAGTATTATGCATCTTCAGGTAGTAGGAATAACCCCACGGGGTTGATCGTCAGATAAGCATGATCAGCGTAACTGGGGTCAAATTGTGACGAGTTGAGTTGCAGTAACAGCTCTTTGTTGTGCCATTTAACCAACACTTTATACATCGACCCCATGTAAGCAATACTGGTAATTTGACACTGTTGGCAGGCATCACCGTCCGCGCAGAGCAAAATAGCTTCTGGTCGAACACCAATTTGATAATTTCCCGCAGGCAAAGCCGTGACACTGTCATCATTAGCGGGGATCTTATAGCCATTGATGATCAAATATTCACCATCATATTGACCCTCAAAAATATTGGCTTCGCCCATGAAGTTGGCCATGAACATCGAGGTTGGGTGCTTATACAGTTGAGTTGGTGACCCCTGCTGCATGATGTCGCCATCTTTCATCACAATCACAGTATCAGAAACGGCAAAGGCCTCCGCCTGATCGTGCGTCACATACAAAGAGGTGATATTAAAACGCTGTTGCAACTCTCGAATAGTTTCACGCATGCTGCGTCTTAAATTGGCGTCCAAGTTACTGAGCGGCTCATCGAATAGCAATACCTTAGGCTTAAGCACCAACGCGCGAGCGAGCGCTACTCGCTGTTGCTGACCTCCTGAAATTTGGTCAACGTAACGTTCTCCAAAGCCTTCTAAATCTACTAATTTCAAGGCTTCATCCACTCGCTGTTTTACTTCATCTTTACTCAAGCCAATCATTCTTAGGCCGTAACCTACGTTGTCATGTAAGGAAAGGTGAGGAAACAGAGCGTAAGATTGAAACACCATGCAGATGTCACGTTGCTGGATGGAGGTACTCGTGACGTCTTCACCATCAATAAAAATTTGGCCGCTGGTTGGTTTTTCGAGCCCTGCGACCAAACGCAGCACGGTCGTTTTTCCACATCCTGAAGGGCCGAGCAGTGTTACAAGGCTGCCTTTTTTGATTTCTAAATCCAAATTACCAATGACGGTTTTATCGCCAAAACGCTTGCAGACATTCTTTAAAACAACAAAGTTTTCATTTTCCATGGTGATATCTCCAATGGTTATTCTTGGTTATTGGCTTTAGAACGAGAAACACGTGCCTCACCAACGATAAAATCAAAAATTAAAATAATAGCCAACATCACAACAATCAAAATAGAGCCATATGCGATCGCAACTCCATACTCACCATCTTCTACACGATTCAGGATGTAAGACGTTGCCACCCGTGTTTCTGGCGTCACCAAGAAAATAATGGCGCTGACGGTCGTCATTGCTCGAACAAAGCTGTAAATCAGTGTTGAGAGAATTGCTGGTCGTAATAACGGCAACAGAATATGAGTAATGGTTTTAAAGGAGTTAGCCCGCAAACTGAGTGACGCTTCATCGAGCGATTTATCAAGTTGGCCTAGCCCTGCAATACCTGCGCGAATACCTACTGGCACGTTACGCATCACCATGGAAATCACAACAATGGCTGCGGTACCGGTGAGGTAAATAGGCGCATCATTAAATGCAAGAATGTAAGATACCCCCGCAACCGTGCCCGGAACGGCGAAGCAAAGCATGGTTGCAAACTCAATCACTTTCTTACCGTAAAATTGCTGACGGACAACGATATACGCAATCAACAGACCAAAGAAGGCGGTCAATGGCGCTGCAACGCCGGCATAAATCATCGTCGTGATGAGTGATGGCCAAGCACCTTCACTCATTCCCATGCCAAACAGATGAATATAGTTTTTAAGCGTTAAGCTGTAATCCACACCCCAGTTCACGGTGAAGCTGCCGAAGATGATGCTGCCATAAAGCAAGATGTTAAATGCCATCCAAAAATAGAGCAGTGCCGAAACCGTATGTTTAAGTAAGGTAGGCAGCGCTTGCACATCGCCACGATATGATTTGCCGGAAATGGTGACGTATGAACGCTTTCCTATCCACAGATATTGGACAACAAAGATCGCCAATGAAAATAGCAACAAGACGGCCCCAAGTGTGCTGGCGGAAGCGTAATCTAATTGAGCTCCTGCGATGTAGAAGTAAATCTGAGTGGCTAACACATCGAAACTGCCCCCAAGTACAAGCGGGTTACTGAAGTCGGCCAGTGATTGGACAAAGATGATTAAGAAACTATTGGCCAAAGCAGGTTTGAGCAATGGCATGACAATTTTAAAAAAAGTTTGATAACGATTGGCTCGAAGTGTGTAGGACGCCTCTTCCAGTGATGGATGTAGGGATTTCATCGCGCCATCTAAAATCATGAATGACATAGGAGCAAAGGCGAGTACTTGTGCCATCCAAATGCCTGTAAAACCATACAGCCAGTTTGTCTGTTGTAACCCAAACCAATCCACCATGAGTTCGGTGATATAACCGGAGCGCCCAAGCATTAAAGTCACCCCAAGCCCAACGACAAAAGGGGGAGTCACAATGGGAAGAATAGAAAAAATTCGCGCAATGAAAGCGGAGCGAGTGGCAATGCGTGTGGTATAGATAGCAAAGATCAAACCAAAGAAAGTGGCACCTATACCCACAGATACGCCAAGCAGTACGGAGTTCCAAACAATTTGTATGATCTGCGCTCGGCTCAAAATTTCAATGAATTGCCACGCAACAAAGTTCCCCATTTCATCTTGGAACATCGGTACAAAGATGGCGATACTCGGAAAGATAATAAAAATCGTGATCAAGAGAATAATCGAGATCAGAGCACCAATCACGAAGCTGTCACCGCCCAAAAACTCAAGACGAGCCAATGCCAATGTCATGACAGCACTTAAGGCAATAAATAGTGCAATGGTTGAATAACCTAAACCTTGCTGGGTATACCAAGAGCTGACCAACACGAAAAACATGCATGCCGCTGAATAACCGATATCAAAATAGTGACGGTGTTTGGCGTACTTATTACCTGCATAGCAAGGGCGAATGAGAAGTACACCCGGAAGCGCAAACCATAACCAAGAAATATTGGCACGGCTCCAACCCATAGCGGCATAAAACTCTTGCGATGTTGAATCAAACACTCCGTAATCAAGTGCAAAAGAGGGCAACAGCACAAACGCACACAATAACGTCAGGATCCAATAAAAAATCGGGTCCCTATGCGAGGTTTTTAGCGGCCGATGTGGTGCAGTGCCTGCTGTAAATTCATTCATTTTTCTGTACCAAAGTTATTTGTAGCCACACAGTGATAAGCCTTGCATTGGCTTTATAAAAAGGGCAGTAGGCACTGCCCATCGAGGCTAAGATAAGGGAGTGCGTTGGCTATTCACCCATTTTTACGACATTAACCCACTTATTAATCAATCTCTTACGTTCATCAGAAGATCCATAGGTATCCATGTCATAATCGATCAAGGTTAACTTTTTAGGGTCGAGGGCGTTGGGGGATTGTTCCGCTTGAGTGTTAGTTAAAATTTGGAAAGATTGACCTTCTTTCCATGCCAGCTCTTGTCCTTCTTTTGACATGACCCAGTCAACAAACCGTTTCGCGTTATCAAGGTTACGCGACCCTTTGATAATGCTCACACCACCAATTTCATAACCTGTACCTTCACAAGGCGAAATCAGCTCCAGCGGTGCTCCTTTCGATTGTTCGAGTGAGTAGTCATGCAAAAAACCAATACCAATCGCAATTTCACCACGCGCTGAGTTACGTGAAGGGGTAACACCTGATTTGGTGTATTGAGAGACGTTTTTGTCGAGTGCTTTGAAATAATCAAAGGCTTTATCTTCATCCCAAAGTTGAATGAAGGTGGCTAATGCGGTGTAGGCAGTCCCCGAACTTTGTGGGTCAGAGATTTGAATCTCTCCTTTGTATTCAGGTTTGGTTAAATCATTCCAGCAGCGCGGGATCGGTAATCCTTTTTCAGCCAAACGTTGAGTGTTCACCCCAAAACCTAAAATACCCATATAAACGGCCGAAGAGTAGTTCCCTTTGCGTTTCGCTGGATCTTTAAATCCATCCATAATGAATTCAAGCTGCGGGGATTGGTAAGCGTGTAAGAGATCCATTTCACCCGCCTGTGATTGAGGATCCAACGTGCCGCCATACCAAACATCCGCGCGTGGGTTCTTCTTCTCTGCTTCGATTTTGGCCAGCGTGCTGCCAGATCCATTGCGAACAAAAGAGGTTTTTACGTCATATTTATCAGAAAAGGCTTTAGTCGCTGTCTCGCACATGGCGTTAGTGGCACTGCAATAAACCACGAGTCGGCCTTCAGCAAATGCTTGAGGCGCGGCAAGCGAAGCACCGAGAATGCAGGTAGCAAGTACACTGCGAGGTAATCTATCTTTCATGTCTGTTTCCTCTTGTTATTTTCATTACTTAACGTAGACGTAGGGCAGCGTTAAGTTTCATCACATTCCTGTGATTTCGTTTTTGCTGCATGACACAGCGAAATCAGAAAACAACGTGAGGAAAGGTTATGACATAGTGACGGCATTCCCTGCACGCTGCTGCGCTTTTAAAAAGGGCAAAATCAGTAATCCAATCAGTGCGGCTGAGAGGGTAATGACACTGAAAAATCCTTCCCAACTAAATTGTTCAATAATGACAGCCAATGGGTAACTGGCTAACGCTGCACCAAGATAGCCAAATAAGCCGACAAAACCGGTCGCGGTTCCAGCCGCATCCTTGTGCGAACATTCAGCGGCGGCCATTCCTATCATCATTTGCGGACCAAAAATAAAAAATCCGATGGAAAAGAAGCAGCCCGACAACACCACAAGGTTGTCAATCGGTGTTAGCCATAACGCGGCCACTGAAATGAAAATGCCTAGCGCAAAAATCAAGTTCATCGGCGCTCGATTGCCTTTAAAAAATTTGTCCGAGCCCCAACCACCAAATAGCGATCCTAAAAATCCTCCGACTTCAAACATCGATACGGCAGCGTTGGCCGAAAAAAGCTCATAACCATGCCGTTCAGTGAGGTATAAATTACCCCAATCATTTAGCGCGATACGCACCACATACACCAGTAGATAGGAGCTACATAACAGCCAAATGTACTTATTCCCTAGAACGTAACGACGTAAAATTTGGCGAAATGGCAGCCCTTTACCTTCAGACTCATGGCGCTTTTCTAATTCATCGTTACGCCACTCACCCACTGGGGGTAACCCTAACGTTGTGGGCTTATCTTGCATGCGAAAGCAGAGCACTAAACCAACGATGATCGCCAAGCAACCCGGTGCAATAAATCCGTACCGCCAACCAAAAGTCACAGCGATAAAACCAATGCTGATCGGAATGAGTGCACCACTTAAATTGTGGCAAGTGTTCCAGATAGACCACCAAAACCCACGTTCAGATCGGGAATACCAAGTAGTGAGCAATTTAGCGCACGGCGGCCATCCCCAACCTTGGAAAAAAGCGTTCAATGTCCAAAGCACGGTAAATGCGGCTAGGGAAGAGCTCAAACCAAACAGCACATTAACTACGCCCGTTGCAACCAGCCCCAAACCCATGAAGTAACTCGGTTTTGATTGGTCGCTGACCATGCCAGAAACAAACTTTGACAAACCGTAAGTCATGTAAAAGAGCGTACCAAGCAGACCAACATCGGAATGTTCAAGCCCGAGATCAGTGAGCATCGCAGGCATGGCAAAATTGAGACTTTTGCGTGTGAAATAAAACACCCCATAGCCGACGTACATCGATAACATTAAATGCAAGCGCCAGTAACGATAGGTTGCATCAATATCCTGTGGTTCTATAGGTGCTGATGTCGGTTTTGAAATCAGAAAACCCAGCATGCTTTGTTTCTCCCTAGTGCTAAGAGATGGTATCGGAGTGATTCACCAAATGAATGAGACAAAGTTATAAGTGACTAGGAAATTTTCCTAGTTTGGTGATATTGTGAGCGGTTTTGTGGGCAAGTTAACAGTTATGCGCGTCCCAAGCGGTATTTGGCTACGCTGCGATTCAATTAAAAATGTGCCACCCAGTGCGCTGACGCGTTCTTCGATGCCGAGTAAGCCTTGGCCTTTGCTGCGCCAATCGGAAGCTAAACCAATGCCATTATCACGCAGCTCGACACTGAACATGTCACCGGGAACAAGGCTTAATTGCACGGCTGATGCTTGTGCATGTTTGCACACGTTATTAAGCAGCTCTTGAATAATTCGATACAGTGTAACGGCCGTAATTTCATCTAAACGCTCTGCAAAAATTCCGAAATTCAGACGAAAATCAACGTGTCGTTCCGCAAATTTCATTTCACTTGCAAGCTGCCGAATTGCGCTCTCAAGCCCCAATTCATCAAGCGCATGAGGGCGAAGCTCGGTTAATAATTGACGTGTCGATGAGTGAATTCGTAGCGCGATCGTGTTGATCGTCTCAGCGATGTTGGTTTGTTTTTCATTTTGTGCCAAGCGACTAGCGAGCATGGATTGGATCTGTATCGCGGTGATATTTTGGCCAATTTCATCATGCAGTTCGCGTGCAACTGATTTTCGGATTTGCTCTTCAACCTTGACCAATTGCCGAGCCAGTTGCTGTTTGTTCGCGAGTTCGATTGCCAGCTTTTGGTTAATTTTAGCTAAGCGTTGCGCCAAGAAATATTGACGGCTAATCGCAATACCAAGCCCTAAACCAACAAAAGCCTGCGTCGCGATAAAACTTTGTAGTTCAATATCGGATTCAAATGAATCTGTCATTTGCCGTGCCGTAGCAAGCAAAATACTGTTCATTAGGCTAGCCAATACGCCGCCTTGCCAACCGTATTTATAAGCCATAAAAATATTGGGAAGCAGGAAAATGAGCAGGGCGATCGGTTTGAGCTGCTCTAGCAAGGTTAACTCCGCGATCAATCCGCCACTAAAAAAAAGCAAACACCACAGCAACGCAGAGGGGCGAAGTGTTACGTCCTGATGAATAAGATCGGGTGACAGTGGTCTCCAGATCTGCTGATGTAGATAATCGTACAGGAGAAATAAGAACGGAGTGAGCAGTATACCGCCGGTCAGAGCTGAAACGGTCGCTTGTGCCACGTAATGCAGTTCGAGGTTGAGCGGTTTGACCAACAGCAAAACCGAGCTTCCACATAAGATGCCGTAAACGACCGTCAACCCGGTAAGCGCCAACAGTTTTTTCCAATAAACGTGCAGTGATGTCCAGAGAGATTGAAAGGCAATCGCCAGCCAATAAGCGATCAATGCAAACAGTAGTAATAGATATTCATGAGCAGCGATAGCCAACACATGCCCGAGCAACGCCACTATAGCCATTTCGCATAAAGTGATCCCAAGCCAAAAACGACGTGGTGCAAGAGCGAGTGTGGCCAGCTTTAAGCCTGTGGGCAAAAACAGACCAGCCAGCAATAAATCAGGAGTTAAGTAGCGGCTGATGTTCCATAAACAAAACCAACCAATTGAATACAAAACGCATGCAAATGCATAGCTAAAGCCAGAGGAGAGAGACAACCGAGGTAAAGCTTCAGAAAATCGATGATGAAAATGCATAGTCGCTTCTATAACGTCTCGTTAACCAACAGTTGGTGAGTAATAGCAAAGCGGATGAGATCCACATTGTTGGTAAGCCCCAGCTTGCTTAAAATATTTGCCCGATGCACGTGAATCGTTTTGTGGCTAATTGATAAATCGTAACCAATCTCTTTGACGTCTTTGCCTAAAATCAGGTGATCAAACACCTCTCTTTCGCGTTTAGTTAACCCTTCAAGGACAGATGGCGTACCTGAAGCATTGCTTAGGTTAATTAAGGCATCGGCACACAAATAGCGATCACCATTAGCTACGGTACGAATGGCGCTCACTAACTCTCCAGGCCCACAACGTTTTGATAAATAACCACAAGCGCCAGCTTCTAGCGCTTTACTGACAAAGGACGCTGAATCATAAATAGAGAGAATGATGGCTTTAAAGTCCGGCTGAGCGCGGCGCAGTTTCTCTAACAACACAAGCCCACTTTCATCGGGCATTGAAATGTCGATAACTGCCACATCGATAGAAGCGTTCACCAGCGCACGAAATGCTTCGCGCGCGCTACCATACTCACTGTGGACATGAATGTCTGGTTCAACCGATAACAGTTGTGCAAAACCAGAGCGAACCATGAGGTGGTCATCCACCAAAGCAACTGAAATCATACGGGTATCCTATAGGTTTGCAGTGATAGTCGCAGATGTATCAAAAACCAGCGCAGGGGATGTGATTGCTCTCTCGAAACTTATGATCAGTGGCAGGTAGGCATTAAATGAGCGAGTTACTCGCACTACGAGGGCAGTGAAACAAAAACATCGCTTGCAGTTCGAGCCTTGAACAAGTAACGTTGCGCAGTTTTTTATACAATTCACATTTATTAAGGTACTGGTTTTGATCTCCACCGCGAATATCACTCAACAATTTGGCGCAAAGCCTCTGTTTGAAAACATTTCCGTTAAGTTTGGCGAAGGTAATCGCTATGGCCTGATTGGCGCTAACGGTTGTGGTAAGTCAACATTTATGAAGATTCTAAGCGGAGAGCTTGAACCTTCGAGTGGTAACGTTAGCTATGATCCTAACGAACGCGTGGCGAAACTGAATCAGGATCAATTCGCTTACGAAGAGTTCACGGTTATCGACACGGTAATCATGGGCCACAAAGAGTTGTGGAAAGTTAAACAAGAACGTGACCGTATCTATTCTCTGCCTGAAATGACCGAAGAAGATGGCATGAAGGTTGCGGATCTCGAAACTGAATTCGCGGAAATGGACGGCTACATGGCCGAGTCTAAAGCCGGTGAATTGTTGCTTGCAGTGGGCATTCCTCTTGAACAGCACTTTGGTTTGATGAGCGAAGTGGCACCAGGTTGGAAACTGCGTGTGCTATTGGCGCAAGTTTTGTTTGCTGAACCACACATCATGCTGCTTGACGAACCAACCAACAACTTGGATATGGATACCATTCGCTGGCTAGAAGATACGCTAAACCAACGTAACTGCACCATGATCATCATCTCGCACGACCGTCACTTCTTAAACAGCGTATGTACACATATGGCTGACTTGGATTATGGTGAACTACGTCTTTACGCGGGTAACTATGACGAGTACATGACAGCGGCATCGCAAGCGCGTGCTCGTCTGCTCTCTGATAATGCCAAGAAGAAAGCACAGATTGCTGAACTGCAAACTTTCGTTGCACGCTTTTCTGCGAACGCATCTAAAGCGAAGCAAGCGACGTCACGAGCTAAGCAGATTGACAAGATCCAATTGGACGAAGTTAAAGCGTCTAGCCGCCAAAACCCTTTCATTCGTTTTGAACAATCGAAAGAGTTGTTCCGTAACGCGTTAGAAGTTGAAAACCTTAGCCAAGGTTTTGAAAACGATCTGTTCAGTAACTTCAACGCCATTTTTGAAGTGGGTGAACGCGTAGCGATCATTGGTGAAAACGGCGTCGGTAAAACGACTCTGCTTAACACCTTAGCGGGTGTACTTGAGCCTCGTAGCGGCAGCTATAAATGGTCTGAAAACGCAAACATTGGTTACTACGCTCAAGATCACGCGCACGATTTTGCCGAAGATATGAACCTGTTTGACTGGATGAGCCAATGGCGTCAAGAAGGGGATGACGAGCAAGTGATCCGCAGCTTCTTAGGGCGCATGTTGTTTGGCCAAGATGACATCAAGAAATCCGTTAAGGTCATCTCTGGTGGTGAACAAGGTCGTATGTTGCTTGGTAAACTAATGATGCATAAGCCAAACATGCTGTTGATGGATGAGCCAACCAACCACATGGACATGGAATCGATCGAATCGCTCAACACGGCGTTGGAGAACTACAAAGGGACTCTGTTCTTCGTATCTCACGACCGCGTATTTGTGGACTCACTGGCAACGCGCATCATTGAAATCCGTGATAACAAACTGACCGATTTCAAAGGCAGTTATGCTGAATTCTTGAAATCTCGTGGCGTAAACTAATCCACAGTTTACTCTTAAGAAAAGGCTTCCTGCGGGAGGCCTTTTTAATGCCTGCAATCTGGAACGAGCCAAAAAAATAGAGTGCATTAAAATGGAGCGCACGTTCCAATTTGGTGCGCTTCTTATGAATGCGTTTATTCTTCCATCATGCAACAACTCCCTTGATATTTATATAATTCACTCTATTTCAATAAGTTATTTGATATTGAAAAGTTATTGATTCATTTGTTTATTTTGGAATGTATTTTGCTTTAAGGCTGTTCAATACCAACAACTCACTATATTGGTGAGAAAATAATCAAGTAGCACAGGATTGGTGCGCAACATTTCAATGGAGAATCACTAAGATGACTCAAACCGTAAGTCAGGTTCAAGGTGCCGTACAAGCCCTGACTCAAAGTTCTGATACGCTATTTTTGCTGCTCGGTGCAATCATGGTGTTTTTAATGCACGCCGGATTTGCCTTTCTTGAGGTGGGGACTGTGCGTAAAAAGAACCAAGTGAACGCGCTGGTAAAAATTCTTGCCGATTTCGGTATTTCTACAATCGCCTATTTTTTTATCGGTTACTGGATAGCCTACGGCGCTCATTTCTTTACTGATGCACAAACCCTTGCCCAAGGGAACGGCTATCATCTAGTTAAGTTCTTTTTTCTATTGACGTTTGCCGCCGCTATTCCTGCTATCGTTTCTGGAGGCATTGCCGAGCGCGCTCGGTTTTACCCGATTCTCATTGCTACTTTTTTCACCGTCGGGTTTGTTTATCCGCTGTTTGAGGGAATGATTTGGAATGGCAATTATGGCGTGCAAAGCTGGTTTGAAGCTCAATTCGGTGCTGCTTTTCACGATTTCGCTGGCTCTGTGGTCGTGCATGCAGTCGGCGGATGGATTGCACTTATCGCTGTCATGTTTCTAGGAATGCGTAAGGGAAGAGTACGTGCAGGAAAGCACACCAACTTTGCTCCATCCAACATTCCGTTCCTAGCACTGGGCGCGTGGATCCTTTGTGTGGGCTGGTTTGGTTTTAACGTCATGTCAGCGCAAACATTAAATGGAATTAGTGGATTAGTCGCGATGAACTCTTTAATGGCCATGACTGGTGGTATTTTAGCAGCGTTAATTGTCGGAAAAAATGACCCTGGCTTTATCCACAATGGTCCTCTAGCGGGATTAGTCGCGGTGTGTGCAGGATCGGACTTGATGCACCCACTGGGTGCCTTAGTGACGGGAGTGGTAGCGGGTGTTTTATTTGTTTGGTTGTTCACTCAACTACAAAACCGAACGAGAATAGACGATGTATTAGGTGTATGGCCATTACATGGTGTTTGTGGTGCATGGGGTGGGATTGCCGCGGGTATTTTTGGCCAATCATCACTCGGCGGCCTAGGTGGTGTCAGCCTCGCCGTTCAACTACTAGGAACCTTATTGGGTATTTCAGTGGCAGTATTGGGCGCCGCAATCGTTTATGGCTCTCTCAATGTATTTACTGGATTGCGTTTATCTGAAGAAGACGAATTTAACGGCGCGGATTTGGCTATTCATAAAATCTCCGCCATTAACGAAGATTGATTACATATAGACCGAAGTCGCGGGGTATTTCGGTCTATTTCATAGCTCGGTTTATGTCACAGAAAATAAGCAATCAATGGCCATTTTATACTATGGTCTAACCCTCAAAACTACTGTTGTTATTGCATCGGTGCTAAGCTAGCAAAAAAGCGTGCAATAAGGACATAGTATGAATTTCCCTTACAAGAATATCGTGATCCTCACGGGGGCAGGCATTTCAGCGGAATCAGGCATCAAAACATTTCGTGCTCAAGATGGGTTATGGGAAAACCATAAAATAGAGGATGTCGCGACCCCTGAAGGTTTCGCACGTGATCCCGATCTCGTACAGGATTTCTATAATCAGCGTCGTCGAAAACTCCAATCTGAATCAATACAACCTAATGCCGCCCACATCGCGCTTGGTAAATTAGAGCAAGAGCTAGAGGGAAACGTAACGATTATTACGCAGAATATTGATAACCTTCATGAGCGGGGTGGTAGCAAACAGGTGATTCATATGCACGGTGAGCTGCTTAAAGCACGCTGCAGCGTTTCTAACCAAGTAATAGAGCATAAAGACGACATTCTGAGCGGAGAGCTTTGTCATTGCTGTCAAATACCAGCTCAAATGCGACCTCATATTGTTTGGTTTGGCGAAATGCCACTGCGCATGGGCGATATTTATTCAGCACTCGAGACGGCTGATCTTTTTATCTCTATCGGTACATCGGGCGTTGTTTATCCTGCTGCAGGCTTTGTTCATGATGCCAGAATGCATGGCGCACACACCATTGAGATCAACTTAGAACCGAGTGCCGTTGAAAGTGAGTTTGAGGAAAAACGTTACGGTAAAGCCAGTATTGAAGTTCCGCGGTTAGTGGAAGAGATATTAGGGTTAGAAATGCCAAAAAAGAAACACGCCTAGAGTAGGCGTGTTATCTAAACATTGAATATGATCAATTATTTACTTTGAGCTTCTGGAAGTATTCGTCGTACAACACATTCGCTTCTCCCACCTCATCTTGCCAAAACCCGCTGTCCATCACAGATTGTGGAGGGAAGATATTAGGATCATTGGCGAAAGATTTGGGTAACAGTGAATAGGCTGTTTTAACGGGAGTTGGGTAACCAATTTCTAATGCGATTTTTGCTGCATTCTCAGGACGCAATAAGAAATCAATCATCTTATGAGCCGCATCAACGTTTTTGGCCCCAGCCGGAATGGATATGCTATCCATCCAGAAAATCGCGCCTTTTTCTGGCCAAATAATGTCAATTGAAGCGCCTTCTTGGCGGGCCATATACGCCGAGCCATTCCATAACATACCTAAAGAAACTTCACCCGCTAAAAAAGGGTTTGCCGGAAAGTCGGAGTTGAACACTAACACGTTTGGAATCAGTTTTTTAAGCTCTTCATAGGCCGCTTTAATTTCGTCAGGATCCGTCGTATTAGGTGAGTAACCAAGCTTACTCAGTGCAATATGGAACACCTCACGAGCATCGTCCATCATCATCAACTGACCTTCCCACTTGGCATCCCATAAGTCGCCCCAGTGTTTGATCAGTGATTTATCAAGCATATCGGTATTAATACCAATCCCCGTTGCGCCCCAGATATAAGGGATAGAAAATTTGTTGTTTGGGTCGAACGATTTATTGAGATAGTTAGAATCAAGATCAGCAAAATGAGAAAGCTTAGCGTGGTCAATCTCCTGCAGCATGCCTTCTTTACGCATTTTAGAAACAAAGTAGGTGGATGGCACGACAAGATCGTAACCGGAACCTTGAGTCTTTAACTTGGCATACATGCTTTCATTAGACTCATAGGTTGAGTAAATGACTTTAATTCCTGTCTCTTTGGTGAAATCTTCGAGAACGTCGTGGGGGATATATTCAGACCAGTTGTAAAAATAAAGCTCTTGATCTGCAGCCATTGCAGGCGTAGTGAATAGAGTTGCTGCGCAAATAGCGCCAGCATACAGTGTGCTTTTCATTACGTTTCCATTTTAGTCGGTGCCAAAGCTTAACTAGGCAAGGGTGCGTGATACGAAAGTGCAAAGTATACCAGTTTTAACGAAAATAGGCAGCTAGTGCTGCCTATTTCATACTTTTTGCGGAATTATTGACCCGCTTTTAACTTCATAAAGTAATCTTCATACTGCACGGTTTTTTCACCAACGGCAGATTGCCATTCAACACGATCTAAATCATCTTGAGATGGGAAAAGAGCAGGGCTGTCTTTAAATTTCTCATTAGACGCTTTCACGCCGGTTAAATAACCCGTGTCGCGAGAAATTTGTTCTGCAATTTCTGGACGTAGCAAGAAGTCGATCATCTTATGTGCGGCTTCTACGTTTTTGGCACCAGAACTGATAGCAAAGTTGTCAACCCAACCGATACCGCCTTCTTTAGGGAAAACAAGCTTAATTGGCAAGCCTTCTTTTTGCGCCGCTGCTGCAGAGCCATTCCACAGCATACCTAAGCCAACTTCACCAGAGAGGTAAGGAGCGGCAGGGTTATCTGAGTTAAATACCAATACATTAGGCATTAGTTTTTGCAGCTCAGCGTAGGCCTCATCAATTTGCTTTTCGTCCGTAGTGTTACCTGAGTAACCTAACTTACGAAGGGCAATGTGGAATACCTCACGAGTATCATCCATCAACATTAGCTGGCCTTTCAACTCTGGGTTCCATAGGTCACCCCAGCTTTGGAAATCATTGGGATCGTACATATCGGTATTAACCGCAAGCCCAGTGATAGCAACCACATGTGGAATTGAATAATCATTATTTGGATCGTAAGGTTTATTCAAATAGTTGTTATCAAGGTTTTTAAAGTTGCTTAATTTAGACTTATCAATCTTTTGTAACATACCTTCATCGCGCATTTTAGAAACGAAGTAGGTGGATGGAACAACAAGATCATAACCTTGGTTGTGTGTTTTTAGCTTTGCATACAAAGTTTCATTCGACTCATAAGTTGAATAAATCACTTTGATGCCGGTCTCTTTAGTAAACTGCTCCAGAAGACCACTGTTAATGTACGGCCCCCAGTTCATGAATACTAGTTCCTTGTTTTCGTCCGCTGTTACTGCTCCAGAGAACAAAGAAAGCGCACATGCACTACCAGCTAATAGAGTAGCCCATTTTTTCATTGACGTTAGCTCCAAACCAAACGTTGCCTATTTTTAGGCGTTAGATAGAAAAACAGAATGACGATTTGTCATTCTGTTTCGCGTAATGTATTACAAGATGTCGATTCTACTTCACTTTTTCCCTTGCTAACAACTGTGATGTGATTACTAGAGCTAAAGAAACAACTAACATCACGGTCGCCAGAGCGTTAACTTCTGGGGAAATCCCGACTTTAACCATAGAATAAATCTTCAATGGTAAAATTTCGTAAGTAGGACCAGTCACAAACGAGCTAATGATCACATCATCTAATGACAATGTGAAGCTCAGTAACCAACCAGCCGCAACCGCTGGTTTCGCTAATGGCAAAATGATTTTGGTCAAAATCACCCATTCGCCAGCACCGAGATCTTTGGCAGCTTCGAGCATCTTTACATCAAATCCGTTGAGGCGACTGTAAACAGTCACAACAACGAAAGGTAAGCAGAATGTAATGTGTGCAATCAACAAAGTAAGAAAACCTAGCTGAGCACCTAACACTAAGAATAGCGCAAGTAGCGAAATTGCCATGACAATATCTGGGGACATCATCACAACAAACAACATACCATTAACTGCACGTTTACCTTTAAATTGATAACGAAAAAGGGCTACAGCAGTTAAACTGCCAATCAGCGTCGCTGCTGTGGCTGAAAAAACCGCTACATTCAGCGAGTGCCATGCTGCCTGAACTAAGCTGTCGTTTGCAACTAAAGCGTGGTACCACTTCGTAGTGAAACCGCCCCATTTAATGCCAAATTTGTTGTCATTAAATGAGTTTACAATCAGCACTATGATCGGTAGGTATAGAAATACATACACTAAACTCATAAAGCTAAATCTAACTGTTTTGCCCATTAGTCTAGCTCCACTTTCTTATTCAATAACTTACCAGCACGATAGTATGCATAAAGCATTACAGCCATTGCCAGAGTCAAGGCAATGCTGGTCGCGGCGCCGAATGGCCAATCACGAGCATTCAATACTTGACTCTTAATCACGTTACCAATCAGCAGGTTTTTCGCGCCACCGAGTAAGTCCGCAATATAGAACATACCTAATGCTGGCAGTAACACCAATAAGCAGCCCCCGATGATACCCGGCATGGTCAATGGCAATACTACCTTGAGCAAAGTTTGAAGCTTATTTGCCCCTAGATCTCGCGCGGCTTCAATGTAGGTATCGTCCAATTTTTCAATAGCAGAATAGAGCGGAAGAATCATAAAAGGCAGCAAGATGTAAACCAAGCCAATCATTACCGCTGTCTCGGTGTACATAATACGCAGTGGTTTGTCTATGATGTCTAAAGCCATTAAAGCTTGGTTTAAGATGCCTTGCGTGCCCAGCACTATTTTTAATCCGTAGGTACGGATAAGAGAGTTCGTCCAAAAAGGAACAATCACCAAAAACAGCATAATTGGACGCCATTTTTGAGGCATTTTTGCGACAATGTAGGCAAATGGATAACCAATAACCAAGCAGAGAAGGGTAGCCACAATTGCCATATAGAAAGAGTGCATGAGCACTTTGGCGTAAAGTGGATCCAATAGGCGTGTATAGTTATCAAGCGTGAAGGTCATTTCAATTAAGTTGGCTTCATCGCGAGTCAAAAAGCTAGTACCAATGATCATAACGTTAGGGATTAGCACAAACAGCACTAACCACCCAACAATCAATGTGATAATAGCATTTTGAAGATTAAGCTTCTTGCTCATCATCGAGTACTACCTCCCAGCTTTCAACCCAAGTGATAGCGACTTTCTGGCCGAGAGAATGGTCCACATCAGGATCATCTTCGTTAAAGAATTCGCTAACCGTCACGCGCATGCCTGATTCTTCCAGTTCGACTACAGATTCTAGAGTCATGCCTTTGTAGGTACGTTCTGTCACGTGTCCAACAATGCCTTTTTCTTCTGACTCTTTAATCTCTTCGATGCGAAGATCTTCAGGACGCAGCAAAACTTGTAGTTTGTGTCCGGGTTGTACATTTTGATCGTGGTAAACCACCGCTTCAACACCTTCGATATGTGCACGAATACGCTTATCGTCAATTCGTTCAATCGTTTCAGCATTAAATACGTTGATCTCACCGATGAAGCGAGCAACAAATAGGTTTTTAGGGTCTTCGTAAATTTCACGTGGAGAGCCATCTTGCTCAATTTTCCCTTCACGCATAACAATAATGCGATCCGACATTGATAAAGCTTCTTCTTGATCGTGCGTAACGAAGATAAAGGTGATCCCAAGCTGACGTTGAAGCTGCTTAAGCTCCATTTGCATCTGCTTACGCAGTTTATAGTCAAGCGCGGATAAAGATTCGTCTAGCAACAGAACCTTAGGTTTATTAACAACGGCACGCGCGATAGCGATACGTTGTTGTTGACCACCAGAAAGTTGACTTGGTTTACGCTGGGCCATCGCGTCGAGGCGTACCATCCGCAGTGCTTCCATCACACGGGGTTCAATGTCCGCCGTTGGCACTTTTTGCATACGCAAACCAAACGCGACATTTTCAAATACTGTCATATGTGGGAAAAGTGCATAGCTTTGAAAGACGGTGTTAACGTGTCTCTGTTCAGCAGGAACTTTTGTAACATCTTGATTATCAAGAGTAATTGAACCTTGATCTGCGGTTTCAAAACCTGCAATCATTCTTAGTACTGTTGTTTTACCACAGCCAGAAGGACCAAGTATCGTTAAGAATTCGCCATGATTAACATCAAGGTTTAGGTTGCCAATGATTTCCTTACCATCGAAACTTTTACTGATACCAGAAAGACGAACTACTGGTTTTCCTACTGATTTTTTTACGTTCAACGTCTGTTTTTCTCCCACCTTGGTCTATAGGGATGCCTATCTTACGACCTGTCGCTATACACAATTGAGGCGCGCATCATAATCACCAAAAGAGTGAATTCAAAGCGTTTTCTTATATTGATACAGAAAAAGTTTTGTAGGTAGCAGTAAAGATTGATTACCATACAGAACTAACTAACTGTTCAATGCTTTCAAGTGGTTAATTATCAACCAAACACATAATAATGCAAGATCAGTTTAGGCTTCTGATTTTGGACTAGAGTGTATTGCAGTATAATGACAATAACTTTGTGACCCAAATACAGGCAACTTGCTTTTCCGTTGCCTAGGACATTTTATGAATAATGATATTGAAAAAGATTTCAATTTAGGCGGTAGTGTAGAGCATGCGCTCAAGGGAGATTACGAGCTAAAAGTCAACGCCGTGCTCAAAGAGGCATGGGATTGTACGATCAAGCAATTTATCTCCTTTTCTCCTTCCATCGTGATTCTTTTATTTGTGCAGCTTGCGATCTTCTATATTGCTTTAAAATTGCAACTGGGTGATCCATCACTAATCTTGGATGCGTTAGAAACACCAGAAGCTTTCACAGGCAATATTGTACAAGCTATTTTTGTGGCTAATTTTAGCTATGAGGTCGTTAGTGCACCTATTTATGCTGGCGTGAGCTTAATGGCGATGAGTCATGTCGCTGGGTTAAGAACACAGCCAAGACATATAGGTAAGGGATTACAGTTCACCATCCCAGTGATTTTAGCAACGCTATTCAGCTTATTACTGCAAGGTGTAGCAGGAATGATTTTCCCATTGCTATCAATGTATTTGAGTATTGCGTTTAGCCAATCCATCTTATTGATCTGCGAAAAACGGGTTCCACCTATGCAATCACTGCTATTATCCTTACGCGCAGTAAATAAAAAAATCGTTCCTATTGCCGTGATTTATTCCGTGATCATGCTGATGTTCGTTGCCGCCGCGCTCTTTTATGGGATAGGTTTCATTTTTGTATTACCTTTCTTCTTCCATGCTAAAGGGATTATTTATCGCAATATGTTTGGCATCAAACTAAAGATCATAGCGACTAATCAATCCGACAATAATCCAAATTCTCAGGTGTTCAATGCGTAAAATAATCTTACTTACCGCCATCTCGCTCGTGGTTGTGAGCTGCAGCGTTTATTACGTCAAGCAAACCTCAACTGAGACGACTTACAAAAGCGACATTCCATCTTTGCAAGGTGCTAGAGCTGTTGGAAAAGCGCCTGACTTCTCAGCCATCGATGATGTGAATGAGAAAAAGCATGCTTTTTTTTCTTTCTTAAAACCAGGGATAGCTTGGGAAAATTTACGTGTTTTGCGAGAGCGTGAAATATTAGAGAGGATTGCACAACATCATCTAAGCAATCAGATAGCCAAAAGTGACTATAGTGAGGCGCAAAAACTCTCTAAGCGATATGAAGTACCGATTCCTGCAGAAGGCATCACTAGCGCATGGCTAGAAAACATGCTGCATCGAGTTGACGTTTTACCCGAAGCGTTAGTCTTGACCCAGGCAGCGAATGAATCGGCTTGGGGAACCTCTCGCTTTGCAACTGAAGGAAACAACTATTTCGGTCAATGGTGTTACAGTGTAGGGTGTGGGTTGGTACCTTTGCAACGAGTGGAAGGTATGACTCACGAAGTGGCGAGTTTTGGTTCTGTTCAAGAGTCAATCCACGGTTACTTCATGAATGTTAACCGCAACTCCGCTTATCATGATTTACGAGAGATTCGTTTTCGATTAAGAAAAAATAATGCCGATTTATTGAGTGCTGACAGTGCCATGGAGATGACCAATGGCTTACTGAAATACTCAGAGCGCGGAGAAGCTTATGTGCAAGATCTTCAATCTATGATGCGTCACAATCAGCCTTTCTGGACAGAATAATAATGAAAAAAAGAACGCTTACCTTATTACTGACAACGTTATGCCTTGCTAACGCATTTCCCGTTAACGCTCAAGAGTATATGTTTACATACTCCAAGTTGTTTTCAGCAATGAAAAATAACGTGAAAGAAGAGTACCCCAATGTCAAAGTCGCTTATTATTTCCTTAATGCCAATACCAAGCAGCTCTGCCCAATAGAGAAGGCTTGGATGGAAAAAGAAAAGCACTATGAAGCGTTGAAAGTCAGTAGCAACCACGAGCTACTACTTCCTTTAGACGATCATTTACGGCAAGCGAATCCGTTAGTGTTTGTCGATACTCCTCAAGATATGCGTTGTGACTTTTCGACTGTTGTTATGGCAAAAGAGCAGTTCAAAGGAGAAATATCTTACCAGCAGGTCGCCATCTTATTACCTCAGATGGAAAAATTACTGGAAGAGCTCGGTGGGATGTTTGCGAGTTGGTTCACACCCGATGTTTCTGGTGTCACACTCGAATTTGCCAATAATTTGAATTCGGTCATTCAGTTGAGTAACGGCGAAACCATTAACATAGAAAATGGCAAAGCCCAAGTGGATCTCAGTCAACTGGGTGAAGGTGGATCGATGCAGTTACCACAAGAAACGGTTCGCGTGTTACCTTATCTTCCCAAAGCGAAACATTAGACATGTTGGGCTAATATCAATAGGGCTGCATTCGCAGCCCTTACTCGTTTTATCTTTGTAGGAATATCAAAGATTGGTGACATCCAACTTCAAACTAGGATCAAACTCCATCACGCTATCCTCATCTTCGAGCGCTAGGATTGGCATCTCTTCTTTATCAAAACCAATGTCGCCGCCATTAATAACGCCTGAATCACGGTTAATCGACTTAAAGTCAAACAACTTGAAATCAGCCAAATGGCTAGGCACTACATTTTGCATTGCACTAAACATGGTCTCGATGCGCCCAGGGAACTGTTTATCCCAGCCATTTAGCATTTGCTTAATGTTTTGACGTTGCATGTTTGGCTGAGAGCCACATAGATTACATGGAATAATCGGATACTCTCGCATGTTCGCATATTTGATAATGTCTTTTTCACGACAGTAGGCTAGAGGGCGAATTACCACATGTTCACCGTTATCAGACACAAGTTTAGGTGGCATTCCTTTGATCTTTCCACCATAAAACATGTTCAAAAATAGCGTTTCTAGAATGTCGTCACGGTGATGGCCTAACGCAATTTTCGTCGCACCGAGTTCTTTGGCTGTACGGTACAAAATACCGCGGCGTAAGCGTGAACAAAGTGAGCAGGTGGTTTTCCCTTCAGGGATCTTATCTTGAACAATAGAATACGTGTCTTCTTCGACAATTTTATATTCAACGCCTAGTTGCTCTAAGTACTGCGGCAGAATGTGTTCAGGAAATCCGGGCTGTTTTTGATCAAGATTCACGGCAATAAGCTCAAAGCTAACAGGGGCACTTTTCTGAAGGCTCATTAGAATATCCAGCATGGTAAAGCTATCTTTACCGCCAGAAAGACATACCATAATACGGTCGCCATCTTCAATCATATTAAAGTCAGCAATGGCTTGACCCGTATTACGACGGATACGCTTCTGAAGTTTATTGAAATTATATTGTTGAGCTTTGGTGCGCTCTTGAATTTGCTCAGTCATCAGTGTCTGGTCTTTAATCTTTAAAACAAAATAGAGTGCGTATGATACGGATAAATAGCGCAGATGCCAGATCTAACAAGTAAGGAAGATAAAAAATCCCCCTCGTCTATGACAAGGGGGATCGATGATAGATCGGGCCATTTTAAATAGAGGTTTTAGGATCTAAAGGGCTCACGTAGCCATGCGGCTTTAATGCTAAAACATCACAGTTAATTTTATCAATGACTTGTTCTGCCGTGTTGCCAATAAATACTGCCGATAACCCTGTACGCCCCGTCGTACCAAGAATAACCATCGCCGCATTGAGCTTTTCAGCTGCTTGAGGAATGACGTCTTCAGGCAAGCCTTGTTCTACAAGTGTTTGAGATTCATCTATACCATGCTTTTGTCGCAATGCTTTCATTGCCATCAAATGGTGACCACGAACAGCATCAGTGTAGGTCATTGGATCAAACTCGGGCAGCTCAATGGTGATATTCGCTGGCGTAATAGGGTATGAATTCACCAGATAAGGCGTCGCACCTAAACGAGTGGTGAGGCTTTTTAGTTGTTCAACCATGCAATCATTTAAATCAATATGAGCCGGATTTTCTGACCCCACATGTACCGAAGCGATTATATTCGCATTCTGTGGCCAATCTGAATTTTTAACCAATAGCACTGGAGTTGGGCATTTACGCAATAAGTGCCAATCTGTCGGTGTAAAAATAACGGATTCCAGGACATCATGCTTGCGCGTCCCTTTGATCAGAATGTCATGTTCTCCGTAAAATATCTCAGCAATAATCGCTTCATAAGGGCGGTTATGCCACACCACTTTTACTTCAAATTGGATCGAACTATCAATATACGGTTCAGCTACTTTCCTCATCCATTGCTCGCGCTGATGGATAACACCACGTCGCATAGCATCACGTTCATCAACAGAGAGCATCGACGTCATGTCATAAGAGAAATCATAAATAGATAGAAAAAATGTAATGTGGCTAGAAGACGTGCTTTGCTGCGCTAACTGTATGGCTCTGGCAAGGGCGGGTTGTTCATCGTGGTTGATGTCAGCAACTACCAGAATCTTGCTATAAATACTCATATCGACTCCTTAATTATGGAGGAGGGCGTTAGAGTTACTTTAGCTCATAACCAGCGAGAATTTTAGAAAAAAAGAGAGTTTTTAACAGAAGTATGACGTAGCTCATTTAAGAGCTACCTCATTGAAGTTACTTAGTTTCTTTAGATACGCCTGCCAGTTCCATCAGTTGGTCATGGTCAAGGATTGTGATGTATTTGCCTTTAACGCTAAGGATTTCAGACTTCTGAAAACGGCCGAGTAGACGACTGATCGTTTCAACAGTGAGACCAAGGTAATTACCGATATCACCACGAGTCATTGTCAGACGAAACTCTCTAGGGCTAAAGCCGCGCTGAGAGAAACGAGTCGACAAGTTATAAAGAAAAGCCGCCAATCTTTCTTCTGCATTCTTTTTAGATAGCAGAAGAATCATCTCTTGGTCGCCCTTAATTTCATTACTCATCAAGCGCATAATTTGCTGACGTAACTTAGGCATTTTACCCGAAAGATCATCAAGAATTTCGTAGGGTATTTCGCATACCATTGATGTTTCTAGAGCCTGAGCAAAGCTAGGATGAGAATCATCAGTGATCGCGTCAAAACCAACTAAATCACCCGCTAAATGAAACGCAGTGATTTGTTCATCACCTTGCTCAGTAATGGTATAACTTTTAATTGTACCTGAGCGAATAGCGTAGAGAGACTTAAGGTCGTCACCAGCTTTAAATAGCTCTTGGCCCTTTTGGATAGGTTTTTTACGCTCAATAATTTGATCAAGTTGATCAAGTTCAGATTCATTGAGAGTAAAAGGAATACAAAGCTGGCTAATGCTGCAATCTTGACAGTGAATTGCACAACCACCAGATTGAATGCGCTTTGCCGCTGGCTTATCAGAAATCATAACAACCTTTCACTTTTTGATGTACATCAATATTTTAGCACCCATTACCCCTAAAGGATAGCGAAAAAAGATGCCATAAATCAGACAGCTACCACGTAGATGATAAAATACTCACTGCTCCATAACCCGTGTATAGACCATAGAGTATGATAAAAATCGCAGCAAAATGACGAAATATGAATGATTGTTGAATGTTCTTCAAACGGGTCGCTCCGTAACCAACAAGAAGCATCGCAGGTAAGGTTCCCAAACCAAAAGAGGCCATAACCAGTGCCCCAGACAGCGCACTACCGGACACCACAGACCAAGTCAGTACCGAGTAAACTAGCCCACAAGGTAACCATCCCCAGATAAACCCAAAAGGGAGAGCGAACCACGTTTTCCTAAGCGGGAGCAATGATTGCCCAAAAGGCGAAATAAAACTCCAGATTTTTTGCCCAACCTTCTCCAGCTTTAACAGACCAAACCACCAACGGCCAACATACAATCCAAGTACAATCATTAGGCCTGCCGCAATGAGCCGCAACCAAATCAACGCATGATTAAGTGTAGAAAATTCGGATAGCGAGGCGGCGAGGCCTCCTAATAAACCGCCAAACAGCATATAGCTGGCAATACGTCCAAGGTTGTAAAAAACAAGCAGTATTGGGAGTCGATCATTGCGTTTTTCACCTAAGGTCAAAAGAGAAGCAATTCCGCCACACATTCCCATACAGTGGCCAGCCCCAAGCAAACCGATAAAGAAAGCACCAATCCAATCTGCGGTCATTTTTTCTCTTCTTTTGATGAGGTAAGTTCATCTTCATCAAACAAAATATTGTGTCCTTGGCGTTCTAAATCTTCAAACTGTTCGCTCTTTACTGCCCATAAAAAGATGATGACGGCGATTGTAACCAAAACGATCGCTATGGGGATCAATATATAAAGACTTTCCATCTACTTATCCCTCTTTTTGAGTAGTCGAAGAGAATTAGATACCACAATAATCGAACTCGCCGACATGCCCACCACGGCAATGTAAGGAGCAACCAGCCCCGCAACGGCGAGTGGCAAAATAATAATATTGTATCCAAGTGACCACGCTAAATTTTCCCGAATAATTTTGCGAGCTTTTAACGCTAAGCTTCTGGCTTCCAATAATCTGTCGAGTCTATCTCCAAGTAAAACCATATCAGCGGATGCTTTTGCGACATCGGTTCCACTACCCATGGCGACTGATAAGTGCGCACCAGCAAGCGTTGGCGCATCATTAATGCCATCGCCAATCATCATGGTGATATCATCATCTGGTAACGACTTTAAGTAACTCAGTTTATCTTCTGGTTTGGCATTCGATACGACAATATCTATGTCCATTTCGGCGGCCACACTGTGTGCATTAAGTTGAGAGTCACCCGTTAATAGCGTGATCTTAATTCCTTCATGATGGAAACGATCGATAAATTGTTTCGCTTCACTACGGATAGGATCGCGGTACGTGAAGGTTGCCACGTGGTGCCCGTTGAGCGACAGATAAATACGATTTGCTCGAGCGTCACTGATGTCGTTCAAAACAAATTCGGCGCTGCCAATACGAACATCGCCTCCTAAATAATGACCTTGAATACCAGACCCAATCATATTCTGCACATGCTCAACACGAAACTCGTCATTACGATATTGCGCAAACGCTCTGGCAATGGGGTGATTGGCATGATGCTCCAAAGCAGCCGCTAGCGCCAAACAATGGTTTTCGTCTATATCACTATGCAACTCAACGTCACTAATTTCGATATCACCACGGGTCAACGTTCCCGTTTTATCAATAATCAAATGGTTAACTTTGCAAAGTGTTTCAAAGACATGGTTTTTTCTCAATAAAATACCAAAGTCACCCATTCGTGATGTAGCGCAAGTGATGGCTGTGGGAGTGGCAAGAGAAAGCGCGCACGGGCAGGTTGCCACCAAGACCGCTAACATGATCCAAAATGCATCTTCAGGTTTTGTCTGGTGCCAATAAAACCAAGTGGCTGCTGCAATAATCAAAATTACAGCTACAAAATATCTCGCGACAATATCTGCAATTTCTGCAATCTTAGGCTTAGACATTTGAGCTTCATCTTGCAGTTTAACGATATTGGAAATAACGGAATCTGCTTTAGATGCAGTAACTTCCAACTCGAAAGACTCATCGCCATTTAATGTGCCAGCAAAAACAGCATCACCGACTGTTTTGACAACTGGCACTGATTCACCGGTCAACATTGATTCATTAATATGAATACGCCCATTCAACACTCGACCATCAGCAGGGACGTGTTCTCCAGGCAACACGCGAATTCGATCACCAAGAGCTAGAGTTTTTACAGGCACTTGACGGCCATCCAACGTAGTTGCAACCGCAGGGATCAATTTCAGTAAATTGCCGCTAGCCGCCGCGGCTTTTCTACGCGCCCGCATCTCTAAAAATCGTCCAACCAGTAAGAAAAAGGTAAACATTGAAATGGATTCAAAAAAGACTTCGCCTTGTTCAGTCACTGTCGCTATCAGACTAGCAACATACGCAAAAATAAGAGCGATAGAAACAGGAACATCCATACCTAATGTTCTGCCTCTAATGCTTCGCCAAGCATTGAGGTAAAAGGGAAGGGCAGAGTATAAAAGTACGGGGGTTGCAAAGATCAAGCTAACCCAACGAAAATAATTGCGAAACTCAGAATCAAGATCACCGAAGACCTCAAGATAGAGCGCCACAGCAAGCATCATCACTTGCATGGTGGCTAGACCTGCAATACCCAAGCGATAAAGATATTGCTTCATTGATTGATGGTAGGCTGCCTCATGTGCGTCTGCTTCAAAAGGGGCAGCCTTATAACCTAATTTATGAATAGTCGAAAGTAATTCACTGAGTCGTGTTTGTGTCTTATCCCAACTGAGTAAAGCACGGTTGGTAGTGGTATTGACCCTTATCGAAATTACCCCATTTTTATGAGAGAGTTGTTTTTCAATTAACCAAGCACAAGCCGCACAAGAAACACCTTCTACCGATAACGTCACTTCTGACGTTTCGTTGTCGTTACGAACAAACTCTGCTTGTACATCGTCATTATCGTAATGAATGAGTGCTTTGAGCTGCTCTGGCACAAGCTCCACTTTATCTGCAGTGGTCGTTCGGTATTGGTAATAAGATACTAGGCCACTTTCTACAATGGTTTTAGCCACGGTTTCACAACCGGGACAACACATATCTCTGCTTTCACCTAGAATATCGAGTTTATAATCTGTGTTGGCTGGTACATCTTCACCACAGTGGTAACACGCTTTGCACATAGTTTAATTCATTAATTGAGTAGAAGTTGGCATTGGAAACGTTACTCGACCTTGGATTAACCACTCCTCATTGTGAGGAGTGAGTTCGATGAACCAAGGGCCTTGTAACGGGGCAGGCAGGGTAATGCGATATATACCTTGTGCATCCGATGCGACAAGTTGTGTGAAATCACGGTCTGGCAGTGTCCGATGAGCAAACATCATTTTAATCGCGGGGTAGTGTTCAAGCTCACCTTTATTAAATTTGAAGATAATATCATTACCCTCAGAGTAGACTTCCGAGCTGAGCTTTAATGCTTTTGCTTCGTTAATTTTTGATAGGTCAATATTAATGCCTTTGCCTTTTTTGTAGTAATCCTCTGTCACCAATGACACTGAATTCTGAGAAAAGACGATAACCGTTGCAATCGTCCATATCACCACAGTTAACGGTAAGATGATCAGAAACCACGGCCAGAATTGTTTATACCAAGGAGTTACCATAAAAAAGTTCTCAACAACAAAATAAAGAAGGCTTATTAAAAAGAGAAGAAAGACAGCCCTAATAAAGAGCTGCCTTTGTTGTGCAATTAGTTCTCGGTATTGCTTAAACTCCACACGTAAGCAGCAACCAGTTGAACTTTATCTTCACCGAGAATGTCATTCCAAGCAGGCATAACACCTGATCGGCCATGCATGACCGTTTGAGTAACATCGGCTCTTGAGTCACCAAATAACCAATCGTTATCAGTAAGATCAGGTGCTCCAAACGCAGGGTTACCTTTACCATCCGTACCATGACAAGCGGCGCAAACGACGAAGCGAGCTTTACCTGCTTCCGCTTCTCGAACGTTCACAGAACGCCCAGAAAGGCTTAGGGTATAACTCACCACTTCCTTCACACCTTGCTCACCGAGGACATCTTTCCAAGCTGGCATTTGTCCAATACGACCATGTCGGATAGTGGTCACAATCGCTTCTGGTTCACCACCATATAACCAAGCATTATCGGTTAGATTCGGAAAGCCTTTTTGACCACGAGCGTCAGAACCATGACACTGAGAGCAGTTTTGTAAGAATAAACGCTGACCAACCTTCAATGCATCAGAATCTGCTGCAATTTCAGGAATAGGGCGTAAATCCGAACCGCCGCCAGTATAAGCTAAGCGTTTAAATGCTTCACCAAAGTAGGTGTTTGCGTCATCTAACTCTTTTGCATACTGTACTAACACTTTATTGTTTTGCGCATTTGCAATCGAGGCTTTGGACTCATCAAGAGAGCGAATGGTTTGATCTGAACTTTGCCAACCAAGTACACCTTTAAAACTACCTAACCCAGGATAGAGGGTCAGATAGATAGCGGCAAAAATAAACGTACTAATAAAAAGATAGGTCCACCATTTAGGCAGAGGGTTGTTGAGCTCACGAATACCATCGTATTCATGGCCCATATCCGAGCCTTCTTCCACTCCCATTTTGTCTTTTAAACACCAAACGAGCAGAATCGCACAGCCCAGCAAAGTTCCCACCGTAATGATGATGACCCATAGACTCCAAAATGTCGTCATTGTTTAGTCACTCCTTGTTCCTTAGAGGATTTGGGCTGTTCATCGGCAAAAATGAGGTTAGCCGCTTCATCGAAACGAGCTTTACGGTTTTTGCCATAGGCCCACCACACTACGCCTATAAAACAGACGAACAGCACTATGGTCCAAATACTGTGAATAGTACCGATATCCATAACTACCCCTTACTTCATTGCGTGACCAAGAGATTGAAGATAAGAAATGATTGCATCCATTTCTGATTTCCCTTCGACATCTTTTGCTGCATTCGCGATTTGTTCATCGGTATACGGCACACCAAACTGATTACGGAATAATTCAAGTTTGCTTTGCGTAAGCTTGCCGTCCAACACATTTTTTGCTAGCCAAGGAAAACCGGGCATGTTTGATTCAGGAACCAGTTCGCGAGGATTAGTCAAGTGAACTCGATGCCATTCATCAGAATAACGACCACCAACACGAGCCAAATCAGGTCCAGTCCGCTTCGAACCCCACACAAATGGATGCTCCCAAACACTTTCACCAGCCACCGAATAATGACCATAACGCTCCGTTTCGGAACGGAATGGGCGAATCATTTGGCTATGGCAAACGTTACAACCTTCGCGAATATAGATATCACGGCCTTCAAGTTGCAGCGCAGTGTAGGGCTTAAGATTTTCAACAGGCTCAGTAGTTTGCTTTTGGAAAATCAATGGCGTGATTTCAACCAAGGCTCCCCAACTGATGGCAAAAATAATGAAAATAGCCAGTAAACCGACATTACGTTCGATGATTTCATGGCGATTATTAGAACTCATTCTTTCATCTCCTTATGCCGGTTGAGGAATAGCTTTTAAGCTATTATCTGGTGCAAAAACCGTTTTATACGTGTTGTAAGCCATCAGGAACATACCTGCTAAGAAGATAAATCCACCAATGAATCGAACGGTATAGAATGGGTAAGAGGCTTGGACAGACTCAACAAAACTGTACGTTAACGTACCGTCAGAGTTAACAGCACGCCACATCAAGCCCTGCATAACACCTGAAATCCACATCGCAACGATGTAGAGCACCGTACCAATAGTCGCTAACCAGAAGTGAGCATTGATCAGACCAACAGAGTACATACGCTCTTGGTTAAATAGGCGAGGGATTAAATGGTATACCGAACCAATCGACACCATTGCCACCCAACCTAGAGCTCCAGAATGTACGTGACCAATAGTCCAGTCGGTGTAGTGTGACAGTGCATTAACTGTCTTAATCGACATCATTGGTCCTTCAAACGTAGACATTCCGTAGAATGACAATGAAACGATGAGGAATCGTAAGATTGGGTCATAGCGCAGTTTATGCCAAGCACCAGATAACGTCATGATCCCGTTGATCATCCCGCCCCATGAAGGAGCAAACAACACCAACGACATCACCATGCCAAGTGACTGAGTCCAGTCAGGCAGAGCAGTGTAGTGTAGATGGTGCGGACCAGCCCAAATGTAAAGAGAGATCAAAGCCCAAAAGTGAACAATTGATAAACGGTATGAATAAACAGGGCGTTCAGCTTGTTTTGGTACAAAGTAATACATCATACCAAGGAAGCCGGCAGTAAGTAGGAAACCCACCGCATTATGACCGTACCACCACTGAACCATAGCATCCACCGCCCCAGCGTAAACTGAATACGATTTACCCATAGAAACAGGGATTGCCATGCTATTTACAATATGTAATACAGCAACAGTAAGGATAAAAGCTCCGAAGAACCAGTTTGCCACATAGATATGTGCCGTCTTACGTTTGACGAGTGTTCCAAAAAACACTATCGCATAAGATACCCATACAAGAGCAATGGCGATATCAATTGGCCATTCTAATTCCGCGTATTCTTTACCGGAGGTATAACCCAAAGGTAAAGTTATTGCTGCAGATAAAATAATGGCTTGCCATCCCCAAAAGGTGAAGGGCACAAGAGGACCACCAAATAGACGAGTTTGACAAGTACGCTGAACAACATAATAAGATGTTGCAAAGAGGGCACTTGTACCAAACGCAAAAATAACCGCATTAGTATGCAGAGGACGTAAGCGACTGTACGTCAACCACGGCGTATCAAAGTTTAGCTGTGGCCAAACTAATTGAGCGGCAATCAAAACACCTACAGCCATCCCAACAATACCCCAGAGAATAGTCACTAAGGTAAATTGCCGAACAACTGTATAGTTGTAGTTTTGTTCAAGCTGCTTTTCTTGGCTCATTTGCATGCTTCCAATTTCTAATTAACTACACTTTACTTCCAACACGACACATGTCGTAATGCCCCCCAAATCCACAATAGAAATACTGCTTTATCAGAACGTTACTATCTATTGCTGACTTTAAAAAAAAGTGGCATTTTCAACCGTCAACTATACTGCAATTAACAATTCAATGACAGAGTAGTAACCTTACAGTTGTTCAGGATTTGGCCTTTTATTTCAAAACTTTGAAGTTTGTTACACGAGGAAGGAAGCATCATGGCTTCAGAAAAGCTTACAAAACACAGGTTTGCTCAAATACTAATCACATTGCTCATTCTTTTGGTCGCTTTTTTCTGGAGGACTTTTTCTTATCAAAACGTCGACATGACGAGCTGCACTCCAACGCCAAATTGTTCTGTATTTGTAAATGAACAGGAAATTATAGTGATTAAAGATGATAAAAACCCAAATCAATACATAATTGGGCCACGAATTCCTGAACTAGAAATACATACAAATGGAACACTTATTCAACATTCCGACCACTGGATAATCCAACCAAATTCACCATAAACTCTTACTAAATAATAACTAGAATGAAATCTTCGATTATCAGACTAGTTATTAGGTATTTTATGGTAAATACTGATTATGTTTAATGTCATGAGGATAGATAGAAAAGAGGAAAGAAATATTCGTACACTAAAATATGATCATTTGCAATTTAACATAATATACATAATACGCACTTTGATTTGTAAACCATCATAGCAATTGAAACCATACATCCAAATTTTCATTTCACAGTGAAATCACACCTTACTCATAACTCTGCTGCATTGATTTGTATCCGTATGTATTTCTCTGGAACTTTATATTTAAATTTTTTGCCAATCTTAATTTTAGATTTTGCTTTCGCGCAGATTTGGTAATCACCGTTTGTCCCAACGCCTACAATTTCTGCATAACTTTGAACATGCTTCATTTCGATCATCACGTCACAATATCCATCAAGCTTAGATCTATATTTTTTAAGAGCTTTCAGCGTTTGCTGTTTTATTGATTTCGCGACAGGATTACTTTCTGAATCGTCGGCATAACCCTTTGAACAGAAAACTACTATCACTAACGAAATGATAACTACACAGATTTTTTTCATCGTCGAGAACCTTTACAGAGACTTCCATCATGATATCAGCGAGTTATAAATGGACGATGTGTAAAGTTAATCGTTTCGACGATGTTCGTTTTTTAATGAAAACAATCTGTAAATTAAGAATGGCAGACTCAATGTGACTTCTTGGTTCGTTGCTCTTTTGTATGAAATCCCTGATGAGGAAAAACATTGCGAATACGTTGTTGAATTTTTTTAGGTACGTCTTTAGAAAAAACCAACTTAACACCCGTTCTCTGCTGGTAAACTTTCAGTTCGCCGCTCAAATCTGTCTTTTCAGCAATCTCAGTCACATTATGTTTAAAACTTGGAGGGAAATGACCTTTAACTTGTGCTACGACACCATCTTTGAATTTAACTCTCAATATAGGCCGATCAACAGCGACTAACCAAAAGATAACTGCAGCAGCAGCCAGAATGACATACAACATTTTTATCTCCTTTCTTATTCAGACAGTAATTTACTTAAATCTTCTTTTAAACTTGAGACGGTTCTACTCGCTTTTTCGCTACGAGATGCTTCACTTAACAGGTATTCAATCGCGTCAGACAAAGTGCAACCAAGCTCATTGGCTCGATATGATAGTTTTTCCCACACTCGATAATCGAGATCGATAGATTTCTTTCTGGTGTGTAGTTGCTCGGCATTAAAGTGGCGTTTGCGTTTGGCTCTAATTGCTTGCTTGAGTTTATTACTCAGTTCAAGTGACATGTGCTGATCAATCCACCCAAGAACCAGATGGGGTTCATGCTCTATTTTTTTTAACTGTTCAATTGCAGCTAGAGCTTCACTTTTGTCTACATAACGAGTGATTGTTTCGCCATCCTTCCACTTATTAATTAAGTATTGCCACTTCCAACCCGATTCCAAATTTTCAAGCTGTTGATATTTCATAACGTAAAATCCATGCCAAGTTAGGGTGACAGCGTAACCCACCATCGTTCAGAGTTCAATTTTTGGATTCAAAAAAGCGAACAAGATCAAGCATAATAATGGAGCTGTTAGACATTGCTATTTTTCTATATAATCTGGCTTCTTTTAATAAACACTAGATTTCAATGACTCAAAATATTTGGCGTTCAGTCACACCTCAGTATGATCAATTCCACTCGCAACTAGCTCAGTACCCTAGTCTATCTCCGGTAACATTACTCGACACACAGCCCAGACTAGCAACCGCTATTCAGCAGTTTGTTCAATTGAAAGGTTTTACACGAGTGATGTTGATCAACGCGCCAGATAACTCAATCTATCGTCAATTAGTCAGTCAAAAACTTCAAGTAATAAAGCCAAACTCGCACGTTATTTGTACGGAGTCCCTCGATATGGGGACTATCTTTGGCCAATACCGCGCTGAAAATGGGCTTATCACCAGCGAAATTCCTGGTTTATTGGATAAAGCCAATGGTGGTTATCTTCTGATCTCCGCTAATATGCTGTTGGCTAATCCTAAAATGTGGCCATTATTAAAAGCGGCAGTATTAGGCGAAGATGTAAGCCCCATTAATTGTGATGCTAAATCACCACACCCCTCACCAATCTCTAAAAGATATGAGGTCAAACTGATCATTTTAGGTGATAGGAACCAGTTAGCCGATGTCGACTATTTGGATGCAGACGTCCGCTCAAGCTTTTGTTTCTACACCGAATTAGAGTTGGACCTGAAAATTGATGAACAGTCGATATTGACCTATCTCGCTTATTTACGTTGGATATCTGAAGAATACCAACTCCCTACACTGACTGAAGATGCCATTCCTGCTCTTATGACCGCAGGTGCCCGTTTCACGGAAGATCAACATTACACACCGTTATGTGTAATATGGCACAGAACACTCATAGAAGAAGCGGCCTTAGAGTCAAATCAGTATCCGATTACTAAATCTCATATCGAAAGTGCCTTAGACAAACGCTATTATCGAGAGTCTTATCTGCAGCAACGAGCACTCGACGACATACTTGATGGACAAGTCATTATTGAAACTCAAGGCGAACAAGTCGGCCAAGTCAATGGATTAACGGTGATCGATGTTGCTGGCCATCCTCTTTCCTATGGTGAACCAGCTCGTATCTCATGCGTTGTGCACTTTGGTGACGGTGATATTACCGATGTCGAACGCAAAGCCGAGCTCGGTGGTAATTTGCATGCAAAAGGCATGATGATAATGCAAGCCTTTGTAAGCAGTTCAATGAACCTTGACGCACCGCTTCCCTATTCTGCTTCAGTTGTCTTCGAACAATCATACAGCGAAGTGGATGGCGACAGTGCATCACTAGCCGAGTTATGTTCTTTAGTAAGCGCTTTATCTGAACATCCCATTAACCAACAAATCGCTGTGACAGGTGCGGTTGATCAATTCGGGCGAGTCCAAGCTGTTGGCGGGCTAAACGAAAAAATTGAAGGCTTTTACCATGTGTGTAAGCATCAGGGATTCACGGGTGGACAAGGCGTCATTCTACCAAGAACAAATCTAAAACATCTTGCGCTTCATAAAGATGTAGTCAATAGCATTAAAAATGATGAATTTCATATTTGGCCAGTCGCTACAGTTGATGAAGCAGTACCGATCCTTATGGGTGCGTCATTCAGAGGCGATGACGAAGAAAGCATCATTAATAAAATTGCTCAACGTATTGAAAACTTTGAAAGGCATGACCAATCACACAGTATTGCAGAGCGCATTAAAAACTGGTTTGTGTAGCACTGATCGGAGTTGTTTAGCGTACACGTGTTCCCTAATATGCACCCTATCAAAAATTGGAGTAACTGATAATGCAGAATAAACGAGATTCATATAATCGTGAAGACTTACTAGCCTCTAGCCAAGGTGAGCTTTTTGGGCCTGGCTACCCTCAATTGCCAGCGCCAAATATGTTGATGATGGACCGCATCACCAAAATGTCAGAAACCGAGGGCGAGTATGGTAAAGGCCTTATTCTTGCTGAGTTAGATATTACTCCTGATCTATGGTTCTTCGATTGCCATTTCCCTGGCGATCCTGTAATGCCTGGCTGTTTAGGTTTAGATGCGATGTGGCAATTGGTTGGTTTCTTCCTTGGCTGGGTTGGTGGCAAAGGAAAAGGCCGGGCATTAGGTGTTGGTGAAGTTAAGTTCACAGGTCAGATCCTACCAACAGCAAAAAAAGTAACTTACGAAATCACGATGAAACGGGTTGTTAACCGTAAACTTGTAATGGGCCTAGCTGATGGTCGCGTTCTTGTCGATGGCAAAGAGATTTACGTTGCAAAGGATTTAAAAGTAGGTCTTTTCCAAGATACTTCTGCTTTTTAATGACGTTAAACTATTCATAAGCGACTCATAGAGTCGCTTTTTCTCATCAAAACACTTAGTTATAGTGCTTTAGTGTGACTTGAATACTAAAAAGCCCCTTCCGGGGCTTAAATCCTTTTGCATGTATGTGGGAGTTTATTTGTAGAGACCAGCTTGTTTGTCATCTCTGGCATCGCGCCAACCACCTAGCCAATATGAACGAGCGTCCGTTTGTTGATAAGGGCAAGCCTCTACGGAACGTCCGTTTAAGCCAGCTTTATACCCATGAGACTGTGCTCTTTCAAGGCGATCACGCTTTTGTCTCTTCATCATAGTGTAGTCCTCATACAGTAACTTGTGTCTTACATACAACTATTAAATCTACATGGCATATCTGTTACGCCACAATTAAGAATTGCTCAAAAATTCGACTTTCTCAAGTTACAAAAAAGGCGCAGATTCTAAATTGTGAACTTGCGCCATTCTTTACACTATTTAATTATTTTCTGCGGAACCCAAAGAGAGCAAGTAGTGTCAGAGTAATCCACCCCATACTACCGCCTTTACGTTCAACGGGCGGAAGTGCCGTGCTGCGGACTTCAATATCGCTAGCCGCCGCGCCAGCAATCGGGATCAGTTTAATCGCGACAACGCTTTCACTTCCAGAAGTACAGTATGAGTTATGGGAGAAATCGTCATAGCCACCAGTACATTTAAATGCACTTGCTGCAATCACACCATCATCATTGATATCTGAGGCTTCAAAAATACGGAACTGGTTATTATGTTGTGAGTAAGCCCCACCATTGGTTAGATCATCTAACCACCAACCTTGGTTCTGGAACAACGCCATTCTTGCTGCATTACTCCCTGTACCGTTGAAAGGATAGATAAAGCCACGATGACGACGTTGTTTGCCTCCATCCTCACGACCTTTTTCTGCATCGATTTGACCGACAATTTCATTGAAATTGTTGATCGCTTTCGCTTCACCGCCAGCACCGGTAAAGAAAATTCCACCTGATAGATAGTTAGCTACAGGCGTTCCACTATTAGCATCCGACACAAAAATACGGTTTGCTGCTGCGCCGCTTTCAGGTTTGTCGCCTTTGCGTTTTGTTTCACCGATCACGATTAAATGGTTATTAATATCTGTCGCTAATGAGTTGGAGTAAATCACATCTCCATCCACTTTCAGTTCTGTGCCAGTAATAACTTTACTACTCCACATATCATGCTTAGGAGTTGTTACGTCGTAACTTGCGTTAGGATAGAATACCGTTGCTTGCATTCTAAACACATCATCATCGCGATAGGTATTAAAACCAGCCATAACTGGCTTGTTAGCGTAACTGCCAGATGTAGGAATAGCAGCGCCTCTTACACTTGCTTGTGCAGAGTATCCGCTACGGTTTGCTTCAACATCACCGACCCACCCTGTTACGCGGTAACCCGTCGATGTAGATGTTGTGTCCCACATATAAGCTTGCGTTGCAAATGCAAAATTTTGACACTGACGAGTTAACTGTGGATCGAGACCATCACTCACACAAGTGTTAACATCGCCATTGTAGTCTTTGTTATCATCATCACCGTTACCTGTTAAATAAGGGCTAACTGATGAACTACCAACCACAAACTTATGGGTACCATCATTGAATACATCATAAGCGAACGTCCGACCCATTTTTTCAACAATTTTATTATTTGTGTCTTTGACAATTGTTGTGTCTGTTGGTGGATTTAAAATATTGCCATGATAAAAACCACGTTGACGGTAGCCTAGAGCGTAATTACTCCCAGACTGGGTGTAACCGCTGCTCGTAATACCAAAAGCAGAAGTACCGTCTAACCCAATTAAAACGGTATTCTGAGTATTTGCAATAGAGCCAAAAGTCAAAACAACTTGCGATGAATTAACAAAGGCCGCTGCATTTTGTAGATAACTACCATTATCCCAAGCATCACGCTCACGTTTCAAACCGCCAGTTTCAACATTGTTGTACTCAAAACCATGCCATTGCTTATCAGCCCATGCCTCACAAGTAGAATAACCGAGTTCGTTAGAGCAATAGTTTTTGAGATCATCAATATCCTGATAAACAAAACGATTATCCATTTTGAATGGCACTTCATCATGATAGGAAATGCCATCAGAACCATTGAGCGTATCGCCACCAAACGCAAAAGTATTACAGCTATTTCCGGCCGTAAAACATCCAAGAGGATTTGCTGAAAGGTTATCTTTTTGTATTGCCCTTCCATAATATTCATTAGCGACTAAGTTACCGGGTGTCACTTCTACAATTTGGTAAAGTGCAGCATGAGCTTGAGTGGCAGCCAGAATACTGGCCGCAATTACGGTGATTTTAAATGTTTTACTACTCATTAATAATCTCTAACTTTCCTGTTGCATTGCTTCGAGCTCTTCCCAGCGCTCGAAAGCAATTTCAAGCTCCTGCTCTTTCGCAGTTAACTTATCTAAAACGGGCTGTGTTTTATCTGCTGATTGCATGAAAAACTCAGGATCGTTCACTTGCTGTTGAAGCATTTCAATATCATTCTCAAGTTGCTCTAACATTGCGGGCAACTCATCCATTTCTCGCTGCAGTTTATAAGATAACTTTTTAGGTTTTGTCTTAATTGGCGCTGTTTTGAGAGTTTCCTCAACCACTTTTTCTTTATTGCTGACATTTTCAGCAACTCGTGACTGCAAAACCTGAGCTCTTTGTTGCTGAGCATCGTGATAGCCTCCAACAAATTCTTCAATTTTGCCATCGCCTTCAAAAATCCAACTCGTTGTTACAGTATTATCAACAAATTGACGATCGTGGCTGACAAGCAGCAATGTGCCTTGGTAATTGGCAAGCAAATCTTCTAAAAGTTCCAAAGTTTCGATATCTAAATCGTTGGTTGGTTCATCTAAAATCAATAAATTATTCGGTTTGAGGAAAATACGAGCAAGCAACAGTCTGTTTTTCTCACCACCAGATAGCGCTTTTACTGGCGTTCTCGCACGTTTAGGGGCAAACAAGAAATCTTGTAAGTAGCTTAATGCGTGCCGTGGGCGCCCAGCCACCATCACTTCTTGTTTTCCGTCAGCTAAGTTGTCAATTACCGACTTCTCAGGATCGAGGATCTCACGGTACTGATCAAAATAAGCAACTTCAAGTTTGGTACCGCAATGTAATTTGCCACTCTGAGGTTGTAAATCACCCAACAGCAGTTTCAGCAGCGTACTTTTACCGCATCCGTTAGGGCCAATAAGTGCAATGCGATCACCACGCATGATATTGAAACTGAAGTTCGAGACAATGTTTTTGCCATCAATGCTATAGCTAATATCCTTCGCTTCGAAGACAATTTTTCCTGAACGCGCAGCGTCATCGATTTGCAAGTTTGCTTTGCCCTGTACCTCACGGCGATCATTACGCTCTTCTCTTAGCTTCTTGAGTGCTCTTACACGCCCTTCGTTACGAGTACGACGCGCTTTGATGCCTTGGCGAATCCAAACTTCTTCTTGGGCCAATTTCTTATCAAACTCGGCATTTTGCATCTCTTCTACGCGCAAGGCTTCTTCCTTGGCGACAAGGTACTGATCATAATCACCAGGAAACGAGCTGAGTTTACCGCGGTCAAGATCAACAATGCGTGTCGCCATTGAGTGGATGAACGTCCGGTCATGCGATACAAAGATGATCGAGCCTCTAAAATCTTTCAAAAAGCCTTCGAGCCATTCGATGGTGGTTACATCAAGGTGGTTAGTCGGTTCATCAAGCAAAAGGACATCAGGATCACACACTAGTGCTCTTGCAAGAGCCGCTTTACGCTGCCATCCACCGGATAAATCCGTTAGTTTGGTGTGGCCATCCAGTTTCAACGCCGCCAGAACATTTTGGATACGTTCTTCAAAACGCCATGCCCCTGTATGCTCTAGCTGCTCTTGAATACGAGATAACTTATTGATATTACTTTCACTTGGATCGATAACGATGAGATCTAAAAGATCTTGATAGATCTTTAGATACTCACCAACTTCCGCTAATCCACCAGCAACATAATCAAAAACGGTGCCAGCTTCATCTCTAGGCGGATCTTGTTCTAATCGAGAAACAACAACATCTTGTTCTATCTGCATTTTTCCGTCGTCCATGATGATTTCTCTCGCAAGAACTTTCATCATAGTCGACTTGCCTGCACCGTTTCGGCCGACGAGACAAACTCGTTCATTTTCTTGCAATGCGAAATCTGCATGATCGAGTAATGGGTGGTCACCAAATGCTAATTGACCGTTATGGATGGTAATTAATGCCATTATTTTCTAACCAATGAAGTAATGTTTGTTGGTCAAAGGGCCAGCTCAGTTCGGATTCTTGGTATTTAAGAACCGGAATAGTGACCCCGTAACGAGAGAAGAGCGCATCATCAAATGCAATATCAACAAGTTGTACTTGTTCAGCAATGTTTGCCTGCTGAACAAGCTGAAATGCCATCTCACAGAGATGGCATCCTTCAGTACTGTAAAGCGTGAACAACTTCATTCCCTATTCACTGCATGCATGGGAAATCGTCCAGCAGTTGTGGATCTGCTTATTGCGTTCAAAATCCAGTGGCAATGTTTGCGCTGAAATATTTTGAGCAACTAAACCAAGCTCAGCTAACGCTTCTAAATCCATTTTAAAATGTCGTTTATTGTTTGAAAACACAATCGTACCTTCTGGACGTAGGATACGTTTTAAATTTTCCATCAACTTAATATGATCGCGTTGTACATCAAATGTGTGTTCCATACGTTTGGAATTTGAGAATGTCGGCGGATCGATAAATATCAAATCAAATTGTTCTTTTGCAGTCTCTAGCCATTGCACACAGTCAGCTTGTTCAAAGCGATGCTGGTGTCCAACTTGACCGTTGAGCTTTAAGTTGTCTTTAGCCCATTCTAAATAGGTTTTAGACATATCAACCGTCATGGTTGATTTTGCTCCACCGCAAGCGGCATGAACGGTTGCAGAGCCAGTGTAAGCAAATAGATTGAGGAAGTCTTTACCATTTGCCATTTGCCCTAAGCGACGACGCGTCAATTTATGATCAAGGAATAAACCCGTATCGAGATAATCATGTAAATTGACAATCAGTTTAACGCCATACTCGTTCACTTCCATTGTCTCAGAAATTTGCCCTAATTTTTGATATTGAGAGCGTCCTTTCTGTTTTTCACGAACTTTGAGTACCACTTTATTTGCTTCTGTTCCGGTGACTTGAATCGCGGCACGAATGATATCTGTTAAACGGCGTTTAGTCTTTTCTTCTGCAATATCCTTAGGTGCGGCGTATTCTTGGATCACTAGGTGGTCGAGATAAACATCGATCGCAACATTGTATTCAGGCAAATCAGCGTCATAAATACGATAGCAATCGAGTGATTCACGTTTCGCCCACTTACCAATTTTCGCAATATTTTTCTTTAAACGATTCGAAAAATCAGGAGCAATCACCGATTCTTGAGAAATAGACGCTCCCAGCTCTACCGTGCGCAATGAAATTGAGTAGTTCTTTTGGTGACAAGGTAACGCACCGTTATTTAACTTAAACTGCTTTTCAGCGCGCATACGCAAACAACTGAGTAATTCGTCAGAGCTTGAGAAAATCGACGCTTGGCAACCGCCAAATTCAGCCTTTAATTGCCCACCAAATGCCGTGTATAAAGCAATCAAACCAGGATGTGTACCTAAACGTTCACCATAGGGTGGATTACAGATAACTACACCATCCTCAAACCCTTCAGGACGTTTGATCAGTGCCGCATCACCTAGCTGGAAGGTAATCAGTTCTTCAACCCCTGCGCGGCGAGCGTTATCTTTCGCGGTTTGCAGCACTCGTGCATCGTTATCAAAACCAAAGAACTTACAGTCAACTTTCTTGACACCACGTCTTGCTTGAACATTGGCCTCTGATTTTATTTGCGCCCATAGTTCTGCATCAAAATCCTCTAACGCTTCGAAACTCCACTTTGGACGCTTGAGACTAGGGGCCATACCAGCAGCCATCATGGCCGCCTCAATGAGCAAAGTACCAGAACCACACATTGGGTCGAGCAGTGGCTTCGTTTCACTCCATCCACTACGCAAAATAATAGCCGCTGCTAATGTTTCACGAAGTGGTGCTCGCCCCGCTTCGGTACGGTAACCGCGCTGATGTAAACCACCGCCCACCATATCAATCCCTAAAATGGCTTTATCTTTATGCAAGCGTACATGGACACGAAGATCTGCATGATCTTTATCGATCGAAGGGCGCGGTAAGTTCTTTTTGGTGAAACAGTCGACAACCGCATCCTTTACTTTCATCGCGCCGTACTGACTGTTGCGGATTTCGTTATTTGTGCCGTTGAAGTCGACAACAAACTTTTTCGAACTATGAAAATGATTAACCCAGTTCACTGAACTTGCTGACAAGTAAAGATCCATATCATTTTGGCAGGTAAATTCAGAGAGGACGCGAACAAATCTTGATGCTAGACGGCTCCACAAACAACAGCGATAAATCTGCTCTTTCGACGCTTTAAATTTTACCCCGGCCTGCACGGGTTTTGCGTCCGTAATCCCTAATTTGGTTAGTTCTTCAACTAATAGGTTCTCAAGACCGTTTGAGGTAACCGCTAGATATTGATTCATACTGCTCTTTTACTGATAAAAATGACCACGCATTATACCTGACAATCCCACGCTTGAGTAAAACAAAGTGTCTCTTTCACCTTCTCAACCATTCAATTGCTTAACTACTCGCCAATTTTACAAATAGACAAGCTTCGAGCATTGCAAAAACATCTCACTAGATATAGCAAGGCCTACGGGATAAGTGAGTATTTATTCACTGCACAATTGGACTATACCAGATTGATTTTTGTAGTGTAAATTAATTACAAATGAGCTAAAAATGGGAATATGTCGGCCATTTCTAGCAATGTAGACACTGTTTATAACGTCACTTTTGAAGAAAAAAACATCAGAATCCTGAACAAATCTCACATTTAAGATCGAATTCAGACGGATAGGATTGAGTTGGGGAAAAGCTCTAGGCAAAAAAAATCGGCTATTAAGCCGATGGGAAATGAAACAAAGGAACGAAACGTTGTGCTATTAGGGAAAAGTTAACTCACAAGAGCAACGTGCTCTTCGAGCAAAATATGATTGGCGCAAGCCATACGGTCATGCATAACCTTAATGACCTGTCCGAATTCCAGCTGTTTGGAACCATTCAGTATGAACGCATCCAAATCGACTAAGGCGCAAAGACTAGCGCAGTCCCCTACCTCAAGTACGATGAAATAACCTTGGCTGTAGCCGTTGACCAACCGAACAATGTCACCTTCACTCGGTTCAAAACCGTAGCCTTGATGATCAAAAAACCAACTTTTAGGCTGGACAGGTTTATGAAAACGCTTAGCGGCAACACAATAGAGTGCTAATTCGGCTTGTCTTGGCTCACTTAAACCTAAATAGGCAATTTGCTCTTTGTAGGTTTGGAAAGCACTCGCATCATCGACTGAAAAATGATTCTCAGCAAAAGCACAATCGACGAGCAGATTACGGTAAAGATTGGTCTTAAAAACCATCTCATCACCAAGGTACAACATCAGGCAGCTTTCGCTATCTGAATAATACCAACTCCATTTGTCACTTGGTTTAAGCATCGTTCCACTCTCTAATTTTAATGAATTATCAAACTATTAGGTAAAACGCTTAATTACCTTTGCCAGCTAGTGAATGTAATTTTAAGAACAGAAATATAAAAAAAAAGAGGAAATGAATAACTCATTCCCTCTTACTTTGACCCAGTCACTTTTTATTTTTCTGAGTAAATACCTTTAAATCGCACTTATTTACAGGTTCTTGACAATATCTCTCACTAAACCTGGGCCGTGGTAAATGAATCCTGAATAGACTTGTACTAGTTTCGCGCCCGCCAACATTTTTTCTTTTGCAGCGATACAAGAATCAATACCACCCACTCCAATAATGGGCAGCTTATCACCCAACTCTTGGTACAAGCACTTAATCACTTCAGTACTTCTTGATTGAACAGGACGGCCACTTAACCCACCCGCTTCATTCGCGAATTTCATACCTTCCACCAGCGACCGATCCAATGTGGTATTAGTCGCGATAACGCCATCAATATTATGCTTGAGTAACGATTGGCAAATTTGTTTAAGTTCGTCATCAGAAAGATCAGGAGCGATCTTTAATGTTAACGGAACGTATTTATTATGCAGCTTAGCCAATTCAGATTGCTTCGCTTTCAGTACGGCAAGCAAATCATCCAATGCCTCACCATATTGTAACGTTCGTAACCCAGGAGTGTTGGGGGATGAAATGTTCACTGCTATGTAACCAGCATATGGGTAGACTTTCTCCATACAAATAAGATAGTCATCTGCCCCATTTTCAATCGGTGTATCTTTATTCTTTCCAATGTTGATACCGATAATGCCGTCATATTTAGCTTTCTTAACGTTCTCAACCAGGTTGTCGACACCTAAGTTGTTAAAGCCCATTCGATTGATAATACCTTCCGCTTGGATCAAACGGAATAAACGCGGTTTATCGTTACCAGATTGAGGACGTGGAGTCACGGTACCAACTTCGACAAAACCAAACCCCATTGCACCAAAAGCTTCTATGCATTCCCCATTTTTATCTAGGCCAGCGGCCAAACCTACAGGGTTTTTAAAAGTTAAACCCATGCATTCGACTGGGCGATTGGGTAAGTGTTGACGATAGAAGAGATCAAGAGGGGTGCCTGTGAAACGTTTAAAGTTTTCAATGGCGAGATCATGTGCCTTTTCGGCATCAAGTTGAAAAAAGCCAGTCCTGGCTAAGCGGTAGAGCATTGTGCCTCCGAAATAAAAAGCCCCGTATAAACGGGGCGTTATTATTTACTCATTTGCCGCACAATTCAAATTTAAAAGTACTAATTCTCTTAATGCTACTGAGAATTTTGCAAATTCATGTACTGCACCAACTTTAAATTCGTTGAGGATACTCTCCCAGCGCATTAAGGATACTTCATTACTAGCAATCCATTCATCCAGTGCTTTCATTACATCGAGTTCTTCTGGCGCACAAGTACAATTCAATACTTGCGCAGTGAGTTGACGCTGCTGCCAGTCTAAATCTTCACGGAATGCAGCACGAGCTAGTGCTTGCCAGTTGTTATCCACCGCTTGACCGTTAATCTGTTTTAAGAACCAGTGCAGTGATAAACGATCACCCAAGTTAAAGTAAAGCTTAGCTGTCTGAGCAACGGTCTTACCTTTATCACGAGCCACTGTGGATATATCCAGTGCTGAGTACAGGCTTGATAAACGAGCAACGTAATTCGCCAGTTCGGAGTTAATGCCTTTATCAATCCAGACTTGAGCCATGGCATTATGCTCTGCAACCTCTTCAGCAACGAGCATATTGTCTAGTTCAGCGGAAACGGCATTGACGTCAGTTTGATAAAGCGCAATCAAATCTTTGACCGATTGTTTGCCTGAACGATTACGCAGCAACCAACGAGATAAGCGGCGTAAGGTTCGGCGTACTAAGAAAATCACATCGTACTGTGCATCGGCTTCTGCTTTATTGTCGAGTAAACGAACCTGCTCAAGAACACGGCCTAAACCATAGATTTCTCTTGCCGCAGTGTAAGCATTGGCAATATCGACAACATTCGCACCAGTCTCTTCTTGCAGACGGGTCACGAAATTACATCCCATTTCGTTCACCATCTGGTTGGCCAGAGCCGTAGCAATGATCTCTGCACGAAGTGGATGCTGTTGCATGTGCTGAGAATAGTTACGACGTAACTCAGTAGGGAAATAGTTGATCAACTGCTGTGAATGGAATTCATCGTGAGAAATCTCTTCACAAGCCAATTCCTCTTTCAACACCATTTTGCCGTATGCCACTAATACCGATAGCTCCGGACGGGTTAATGCAAATCCCTGCTTCTCACGCTCAAGCAAAGTTTCATCATCTGGAATGTATTCCAATGCTCGGTCAAGGTGCCCTGCTTTTTCCATAGCATGGATGAAACGAATTTGCTCTTTAACTAACGATACACCCTGTTGCTCAGTGACAGAAATAGCTTCAGATTGAGCGTAAGCATCTTCAATAACGATGCCTCCTACTTCGTCTTCCATCGACTCTAAGATCTGATTACGTTGTTTGACGGTAAGATCACCATTCGCCACCAAGCCATTCAAGAAGATCTTAATATTAACTTCATTATCCGAGCAATCGACGCCGCCAACGTTATCAACAAAGTCGGTATTAACACGACCACCAGTTAATGCATACTCAACACGTCCAAGTTGAGTCATACCTAAGTTACCACCTTCACCGATCACTTTTGTACGAAGATCGCGTCCATCAATTCTTAGAGCATCGTTAGCACGGTCACCTACATCAGAATGGCTCTCTTTCGATGATTTAACATAGGTGCCGATGCCTCCGTTCCACAGAAGATCCACTTCCATTTTCAAAATCATTTTAATCAGCTCATTAGGCGCAACAGAAGCCTTCTTAGTGCCGATCATTTTTTGAATTTCAGGCGTTAAGGTGATCGATTTCGCTTTGCGAGAGAAGATGCCACCACCTTTTGAGATCAACTTTGCGTTGTAATCTTCCCAGCTAGATCGTGGCGTGTTGAATAAGCGATTGCGCTCTTCCCAACTTTTTGCTGAATTTGGTGTTGGATCGATGAAAATATGCAAATGGTTAAACGCTGCTTGCAAACAGATGTGTTTAGACAGCAGCATACCATTACCGAACACATCTCCAGCCATATCGCCGATGCCAATCGCTGTGAAATCTGTGGTTTGGCAGTTAATGCCCATCTCACGGAAGTGGCGCTTGACTGACTCCCATCCCCCTTTTGCTGTAATCCCCATTGCTTTATGGTCGTAACCATTTGAACCACCAGAAGCAAAAGCGTCACCTAGCCAGAAATTGTATTCTGCTGACACTGAGTTAGCCAAATCGGAAAATGTTGCTGTCCCTTTATCCGCGGCTACAACTAAGTAAGGGTCATCTTCATCATGACGAACGACATTTTTAGGTGGAACGACTTCGCCTTCAATAATATTGTCGGAAACATCGAGTAATGCACGAATAAAACGTTTATAGCAGCGTTGTCCCTCGGCAAAGATCTCATCACGCGTGGTAAACATGTGCTGTTTCTTACACACAAAACCACCTTTTGCTCCCACAGGAACAATAACAGTATTTTTTACCTGTTGCGCTTTCACTAACCCTAGAATCTCGGTACGGAAATCTTCTTGGCGATCAGACCAACGTAATCCGCCACGTGCTACTTTACCACCACGTAAATGAACACCTTCAATATCAGGCGCATAAACGAAGATTTCGAAAGCCGGCACAGGAGCTGGAATTTCAGAAATCTCTTTCGGTTTCATTTTTAAAGAAAGCCAAGGTTTGATCTGATTGTTTTCATCCAGCTGGAAGTAGTTAGTACGGATCGTTGCACTGATCATCTCCATATAACGGCGAATAATACGATCATCATCCAAGCTATCAACACGATCTAACTCTTCAGTAATAGCGTTGATAAGATCCGTTTGTCCTTTTTGAGCCCCTTTGTGTTTAGGATCAAACCGCTTTAAGAATAGTTCCACCAGCCCTTTTGCTACATCTGGATAATGGCTGAGTGTATCTTCAATATATTGTTGACTGAATGGGAAACCCACTTGGCGCATGTAACGCGCATAAGCACGAAGAATCGAGACTTCGCGCCCAGTTAATGAAGCACCGAGTACTAGTCGGTTGAAGCCATCACTCTCTAATTCACCAGCCCAAATAGCCGCAAATGCTTGTTGAAAACGATCTCTCGCTTCTCGAAGATCGACACTCTTATCGCTCTTATGCAGCATTGAGAAATCTAAGATCCAATACGTTTGACCATTTAACTTGCGTACTTCATAAGGTGACTCTCCGATCACCCTCAGCCCTAAGTTTTCCAACATCGGCATCACATCAGAAAGATGGATTGGCTCGTCACGGTGATAGAGTTTTAAGCGCACCGCTTTTGAATCGGCCGCTTCTTCTTGTGGGCGATAGAACAACATGCCGAGTTTGTGCTCTTCATCTAAGGCTTCCAATCGCTGGATATCATCCACCGCTGAACCCGGCATCATGTCTTCTTTGTAAGAACGAGGGAATGCACGCATGTATTCTTTCGATAATGGCAGTCCTTTACTCTCTCCAAAGTTTGCTACGATCGCATCTGATAAACGATCATCCCAAGTTGATGATGCTTCCATTAAATTCTGCTCTACCGTTTTTACATCGACATCCATATTGTTGTTATCAACACGTACGATGTAGTGTGTTCTTGCCAATGGGCTTTCTGAAAAATAAGTGGTGAACTCAACATCTTGCTCACAACCAAAGTACTGTTTGAAAATTCGTTGCGTTTGGCGGCGAAGCTCGGTGTTATAGCGCTCTTTGGTCACATAGACCATGCAGCTGAAGAAACGACCAAACGGGTCTTTACGAACAAACAGACGCAGCAAATCCCTATCTTGCATTTGCACTACGCCCATCCCAACTTCTAACATCTCTTCTTCACGTGCTTGCAGTAACTCATCACGAGGATAGTTTTCTAGAATATTGTGCAGCGCTTTATAGGAATACGAGCCTGCACGATAACCGCTGGCTTTTAGGATACGTTCTACTTTTTCGCGGATCAGCGGAATCGTTTCGATGCTTTGGTTATATACAGCAGAGGTATACAAGCCAGTGAAGCGATGTTCACCGATCACTTTACCTGCCTTGTCGAACTTTTTAACGCCGATATAATCGGTATAAGCTGGGCGGTGGATACGTGATTGGGTATTGCCTTTAGTGACAATCAATAAAAAAGGCTTTTTGGCTTCAAGGCGCGCAGAATCAGGAAAGTCAGATAATTTTACGCTGCGCACACGTTTTGAATCAGAAAATAAACCCAACCCTTTTTCTGCTGTTGGTCTCAGTTCAGTATCGCCTTCGACCGTCACGAGGTCGTATTCTTTGTATCCCATGAAAGTGAAATTATGATTTCCCATCCACTTTAAGAATTTGATGGTTTCTTCGTAACGATCACTTTCTACAGGAATGAACTCTTTTTGTGTCTCCAATTGCGCAATCACTTGGACCAGTTTTTCTGACATTGGTTGCCAGTCTTGCACCACTAAAGCTGTATCGCTCAAAATACTAAGCAACTCATTTTTCAACTGTGTCATCGCTTCTTTGCTGCTAAGGCGGTCGACTTCAATATGAAAAAGAGATTGCAGAACACCCTCACCTTGGTTTACCGAAGTAATAACACCGTTATCGGTGCGCGAGATTTGCGTTGGGCCATTGAGCATGAGGTGTGACGATAAATCCAAACGGCTGAGCGCCATTTTAATGGAGTCCACAAGAAACGGGCTATCAGGGATTACTATTTCAACAATCGTGTGCGTTGACTGCCAACCTTGGCGGCTTACTGTCGGGTTAAATACCCGTACTGAACGCTCCTCTGGGTTTTTCTCGTTAATATGATGCCATAGGCTAACTATCGCACCATATAAGTCAGATTCATTACGTTCAGTCAGATCATCTTTCGAAATGTTACTAAATAGATGTTGAGCAAGTTGGGTCACGAGCGGTTGATGAGCAAGATCGAGTTTGTCTTGAATCAGTTTGTACACTTTTTCAAGCAGAACTGGCACTAAAGTTTCACGCGCAGTCATAGTAGACTCCAAGATTATTATTTTTGTAGGGTATGCGGTAAGCATAGCGCTTACCATTGGTAATGCTTGCTTTATTGTAAAAGCTTTATTGACAAATAGTTAACAGTTTTAGGGCAGGTCTGAGGTGAAATGTTTGAGAATGTGATTAAGATTCCTATTTAAATATCTAGAAAATCAGCAGCTCACAGAGTTTCTAACTTTACAAACTTGTTATTTTGGTCAGTTGTCAGCCGAAATCGACCTTTTACTCCAATTTGGCTAAGAAATGGACGAAATCGAGATGCGGGTAGCTGAAGGCGTAAACCTTGATCTGTGTAGACTTGTACAGAGCTTGCTACACCAGAATAGTGCGCTAAGTAAGTTTGATAAGAAATATTGAGAGTAAAATAGTATTGCTTCATAGCCGTTAACCAAAATAGAGCGAGGAGACGTATCTATCACCTCGCTCTTAGTAGAGTTAAGATCCTTAAGATTCGAGCGCTTTTGTTACTTTTTCAAAGAGATCCCGAGCTAAATTATCCATTGACTTCAAAGTCTCCAACTCCGATTTCATCATTGCTTGACGAGTTTCATCGTAGAGCCTGAATTTAAGTAAAGGATCAATTAAACGCGACGCGACTTGGGGGTTACTATCATTGAGTTCACGCAGTATCTGCCCTGCAAAACGGTATCCCTCACCCGATTTTGCATGGAAATTAACTGGGTTTGCGCTGAGGAATGAACCAATTAAACTGCGCGTACGATTTGGATTTTTTAAGCTAAATGCTTCATGTTTCATGGTTTGTTGAATGGTATCCAAAACACTTGGCGCGGGGTTAGTCCCTTGCAGTGCAAACCATTTATCCATCACCAATCCATCGTGTTTCCATTTATTGCTGTAATCATCCATCAGTGCTTGACGACACATAAGCTGTGCACTATTCGCAGCGCTCATAGCGGCGATGGTGTCAGTCATGTTGTTGGCGCTGTGATACTGAGCCAGCACCAAATCATTGCCTTGGTCGGTATAAGCTAAATAAGCAAGGCAAGTATTGCGTAATGCTCGTTCACCAATTGCACTGTGTTCAATGCTGTATGCTGTCTGTTTTAAACTGTGGTAAACCGCATTGAGCTCATCTTGCAATGCGTTAGCAAGCTGTACTTTCATCGCTTTAAGTACGGTCGCTATGGCATCAACATCCACACGTTTATACCAACCTGAAACCTCATTATGGCTAGGTAATGAGAGCATTTCCGCAATAAAAGCAGGCTCTAGAACCTCACTCAGTAACACACCACGGAATGCATCAACTACCGATTCTGGCAAATCCGCCGCCTTCCCCGACTGCACTCCAAACACATTGCTACGGATATATTTGGCTAACAACATTTGGCCTGCATCCCAGCGAGCAAATTCGTTACGAGCATTGACCATCAAGAAGATAAGCTCATCATCACTGTAGTCATACTCCAGTTTCACTGGTGCTGAAAATTCGCGCAACAAGGAAGGGATCGGTTTCTCTGGCACATTTTCAAACACGAAGGTCTGCTTGGCCTGTGTTACGTTCAGTACATTAGAGATTCGCTTTCCGTTACATTGTAACTCAATTACATCACCATGAGCGGTGTATAACTCAACATCAAAAGGAATATGCAGCGCTGCTTTCTCTTTTTGCTCGTGCGTTGGTTCGGTTGTTTGCTCTACGGTTAAGGCATAGGTTTTCTGTTGTGCGTCATATTCAGTGCTCACTGAAACAATCGGTGTACCAGATTGGCTATACCATAAACGGAATTGGGTAAGATCGACGCCTGAAGCATCTTCCATCGCTGCCACAAAATCTTCGCAGGTAGCGGCAGTGCCGTCATGACGCTCAAAATAGAGCTTCATTCCTTTTTGGAAATTCGTTTCACCTAATAACGTATGCATCATACGAATCACTTCACTGCCCTTTTCATAGACAGTTAATGTATAGAAGTTATTCATTTCTATCACTTTATCGGGACGAATTGGGTGTGACATTGGGCTGGCATCTTCAGCAAATTGTGGCCCACGAATAATGCGCACATTACTAATGCGATTCACGGCTCTCGACCCTAAATCAGATGAAAACTCTTGGTCACGGAATACCGTTAGGCCTTCTTTTAAGCTTAATTGGAACCAATCACGACAAGTGACGCGGTTACCAGTCCAGTTATGGAAATATTCGTGGCCAATCACCGCTTCAATACCTAAATAATCAGTATCGGTAGCGGTTTTTTCATTGGCTAACACAAACTTAGAGTTAAAAATGTTGAGCCCTTTATTCTCCATCGCACCCATGTTGAAAAAGTCAACGGCAACGATCATGTAAATGTCGAGATCATACTCTAAGCCGAAGCGCTCTTCGTCCCACTTCATTGCGTTGATAAGTGATGTCATCGCATGAGAAGCGCGGTCGAGGTTACCTTTATCAACAAAAATCTCGAGGGCAACATCGCGACCGGACTTGATTTTATATTGATCACGTAATACGTCAAAATCACCCGCAACGAGAGCAAATAAGTAAGCAGGTTTTGGATGTGGATCTTGCCACTTCACCCAATGACGCCCTTCTGCGAGATCGCCATGTTCGATACGGTTACCGTTACTTAATAAAAATGGGTAATCTTTTTTGTCAGCAATCACGGTCGTTGTGTATTTTGCAAGAACGTCTGGACGATCGAGGAAGTAAGTGATGCGACGGAAACCTTCCGCTTCACACTGCGTACAGAACGCACCACCCGATTTGTATAACCCTTCTAGTGCGGTATTCGCTTCAGGGTTAATCAGTGTCACGATCTCCAATTCAAACTCTTGAGGTAATGATGAGATCGAGAGCCCGCTTTCAAGCAGCTGAAAATCTTGCCATTCGGTGCCATTCACTTTGAGCGATTTCAGCTCAAGGTTTTCACCATCCAGCACCAATTGGTTATTCTCTTTTTGCTGCTTAACGTGAGAAACGGCAGTCACTGTGGTGTTGGTATCAAAGAGATCGAATGTTAATTCGAGATCCGTAATGGTATGTGATGGAGATTGATAATCTTTGCGATACTTGGCTTGGGGTGTATGAGCCATGTCGGAATCCTTGTTGACGGAGTGAAATGTGACGTTTTTGATAAACATTCAGTAAGATGACTATAGATCTAAGGCTTGTTATCATTAATAACAACCCCTCAAACCGAAAAACGAGGCATTTAAGACAAATACCTCGTTATTTCGCTGACAATTTACCCATATATCAACAGGTTTCACTCATTGCCTTTCTTATGATAGAAGATTGCAAGACTACGGATTTACTCGCGCTAAAACAACCGACATGGAACCATTCTCCACTTCTAAAGTTAACATATCACTAACAAGCGTATAGCGAGTATCATGTTCTCCGTCTTCATAAAGGAGCACCAAATGATCACCTTCTGTGTAGTACACCCCTTTATGGATCGATTCGTTACCATTAGCACCACTTACTCTGAACATAAATACAAAATCCGGCTGTAAAACGAGATCAAGTTGGTTAATGTCGGTTGCTATCGCATCTTCACCAAATATCCGTTTGCTAGACCACACCCCTGCCAACGCATTTGGTAAAGCTTTAGTGAAGATAATGCCGTTTAAGTTGAGCATGTTGTGGTTCACTTGGTATTGATAAACTTGAGGTTGCGATGAGTTAAGCCCCAAAATCAAGCTGTTATCGCTGGCGTCAAATTCACCTTCCCAGTGATCCACATTATAATTTTTCTTTTGAATATCGATCTTGAAACGATAATTCGATTCCAAGGTCAGTTTAATAGAACGAAAATCATCGGAAGAAGTGTCAGGATTGGGGTTAAGTAGGTACCAATCACCAAGTAAAAAAGGGAGATCAAACTGAGTTAAGTCTTGATGAGTCTGCGTACCACTACTTTGACTTTGTGCCGCACTGGTGCTGATAAGAACAATGCAGGTAAAAATGATGCTTATCCATTTCATAACACGCTCCTCGCTTTTTTCTTAAGCTTAGAACCGGTTGTACGATAAAGCGAAATGTTTGATCTGTATCACGTTATTTATTTGGTTTAAATAAGATCAAAAAAGCGAGCACTAAGGCTCGCTTTTCATTGATACTGGTTGCTAATTTAGCATATCAACAGTGATCGCCACTGCTTCTTCTAAATAAACATCTGGAGCTTCATAATCTTTAGGCACATCTTGCAAGGTTTTATAGGGCTTCAAACCATTGGCGGCTTGTCGCATGTTAATCCGCGCCAAACGCAATTCATCTGCCTTGTCACTTTCTTGCTTACGCACAGATTCATTGAGAGAAATGGTGTTGTCATCTTTCTCCGCTTTATACTTTGCAATATCCTCGTTAATGAAGCCGAACTCCATATCATTGGCAATACGAGCTTGATGCTGCGCAGATAGCTTAGGAATCAGTTTTTCATTAGCTTGTAACTTGTCGTATTTAGCTCGCTCAATTTGATCCCAAGGAAGTGCATTAGGTTCAACGCTCTCACCGGTATCTTTTGCTTCAATCGCAGTGGGTAACGCAATATCAGGCACAACACCTTTATTCTGCGTACTGCCACCATCAATACGATAAAATTTCTGAATCGTATATTGAACGTAGCCTAATTCTTTATCAAACAAGTCGTAGATATGATTCAACGAGCGATGCTGTTGAACCGTTCCCTTACCGAATGAGTTTTCGCCAACAATGATCGCTCGTCCATAATCTTGCATTGCCGCTGCAAAAATTTCTGAGGCTGATGCGCTGTAGCGATTCACCAATACCGTCATAGGACCCTGATAACTGATTTTTCCATCCGTGTCACTATTAACGTTTACTCGTCCATAGCTATCGCGAACTTGCACAACCGGGCCGCTTTCAATAAATAAGCCGGATAATGCCGTCGCTTCCGTTAATGCACCCCCACCGTTATTACGTAAATCGACGATCACGCCATCCACTTTTTTCTGCTTCAGTTCAGTCAGCAATTTGTCCGTGTCTTGCGCTAAACCGACATAGAAGCTAGGGACTTCAAGCACGCCTATTTTCTTGCCATTTTTCTCGATGATTTTTGATTTAACCGCTCGATCTTCTAAACGAATTTTGTCTCGAACAATAGTGACAACGTGACTTTTAGCGTCTTTACCTTCCGGCAAAACTTGCAACTTCACCTTAGTGCCTTTCGGGCCTTTGATCAGTTGTACGACATCATCTAGACGCCAGCCGATAACATCAACCATCTCTTTGCCATCTTGGCCCACACCAATGATACGATCGCCTTCACCCAACTGCTTGCTATTTGAGGCAGGACCACCCGCAACTAACGAACGAATGATGGTGTAGTCGTCGGTCATTTGCAGTACAGCACCAATCCCTTCCAATGAAAGATTCATTTCTGATTGGAACTGCTCGGCATTACGTGGAGAGAGATAACTAGTATGCGGATCAACTTCACGCGCAAAAGCATTCATATAAAGCTGAAATACATCTTCGCTGTGGGTCTGAGACAGACGTTTGATCGCGTTATTATAACGCTTGCCTAGCGTTTCTTTAATTTCCGGCCACTCTTTACCCGTAAGCTTTAAGTTCAGTGCATCATATTTGACACGCTGCTGCCATAACTTATCGAGCTCGGTTTTATCTTTCGGCCAAGCTGCTTTTGAGCGATCAAGTTCCATCGATTCATCGGCTTCAAATGTAATTTCTTTGTCGAGCAGAGAAAGCGCATATTGAAAACGCTCAAAGCGCTTTTGCATTGATAAGTTATAAACATCAAATGCAATTTGGTTATTGCCAGCCTTGAGTTGATCATCAAGTTGTGTCGACCACGCATGAAAGGAATCAATATCGCTCTGAGTAAAGATATTGCGGTTGTAGTCGAGCAATTCGAGATAACGATTGAAGATAGCTTGCGAGAAATCGTCATTCAAGTTGAAGTGTTTGTAATGAGAACGAGTAAAACGGGAAGTCACACGCTTACTCGCCGTTTCATGCTGCATTTCTGGGGCAAGAAGAGGTAAATCTTCTTTGCTAAGAGTGGCTTCTAAGGCCTGAACGGATGACGCTGCTAGCCATAGGCCAGCAGCGATCAACGTTAATTTTGAACGGCATTTCATGCGTAGGAATTTCTCCTTTATGCGCGCAAGTGCTCCGCTTTCACAACCATTTGTAGGCCGTTGACAAGTTGAACGCGCACATCTTCCTTATTAACTTCAACAATGGTCGCAGCCATGTTTCCTTTACCCATGTTTACGTTCACTTGTTTGCCAGTGATCATTTCATCAGCATTTAAAGCGCGCGTCTCGACAGGTTTTTCAGATTTTGGCGCTTTCGCTTGAGGACGACGAGCTTGTGCTTGAGGCTTTTTCGCTTTTGGTTGCTTCGCTTTTGCCTCTTCGCGTGCTTTTTGTCCTTGCTCTTTACGACGAGCCTGTACTCGAGCTTTACTTTCTGCCAATGCGGCTTGTGCGTGCTCTACATGTTCTTCTTCTAACTCTCCACATGGGTTGCCATCAAGGTCAACACGAGTTGCACCTAGTTTAACACCATGTAGATAACGCCATGACGACGTGTATTGTCTTAACGCAGCACGCAGCTGTGTTTTACTTACTTTTGAGTCTTCGTTTAGGCGTTCAGCAAGATCTTGAAAAATACCAATTTTCAAAGGCTTTGCTTCACCTTCTAAAGTAAAGCACTTAGGGAAACATTCAGCAATGTACGCAATAACTTCTTTGCTGTTTTTTAACTTTTCAGTGTTTTCCATGAGGATTCCTGGTTTATGCGGTCTTTCCGCGAGGCATTAAGATAAATATGTTCGGTATTATAGTGACCTAAATGCGAAAAACCACAGGCAATGACCAATTTATGCCTTGTTAGCGTGTGAATTGAGCAGCTTTTCTATCTCAATCATTAATTCTGCCATCCCTTTCTCATCAATTTCAGAAAAACGGCCAATTGTTGGGCTATCAATATCCAATACTCCCACCACTTGGCCATTGATAGAAAATGGCACCACCAACTCAGAATTGCTCGCAGCATCGCAAGCAATGTGACCAGCAAACTCATGGACATCATAAACACGTTGTATACGGTTAGTCGCCGCCGCAGTACCACACACACCTTTTCCTAAGGGAATGCGTACACAAGCTGGTTTTCCTTGAAAGGGACCGAGAACCAGTTGCTCTTCTTTTATTAGGTAAAAACCCACCCAGTTAAGATCTTCAAGCTCCATGTTAAATAAGGCGCTCAAATTGGCAAGATTAGCGATTAAATCCGTTTCAGATTCAACCAGTGCCACCGCCTGCTTGGTAAGACGGCGGTATTCTTCTATGTTCATATAAACTCAACGACCTTTTGAAAACGGAAGACATCTATTTTTGAACAGCGTACAATTTCTCACACGATAAATAGGATGCATTCTCATCATAATGACTAATTCCAATGATACTATTAGCCGCTCTTGGGTAATAAAACAAGTAAAAAAACATCGACCTACACTTCTATTTGCCAATGCGATCGCGGTTATTGCAACGCTGGTTAGTGTCCCTATTCCACTATTAATGCCATTAATGGTCGACGAAGTTCTGCTGAATAAACCCGCTTCTGGTTTGGCGATGATGAACACTATTCTACCGACATCGATGCAAAACCCAACAGGCTATATTGCGCTCACGTTATTGCTAGTAGTCTTGATGCGTAGCGTCAGCCAAGCGCTCAACATACTTCAAAGCCGTCAATTTACTTTGGTGTCCAAAACCATCACTTACCAAATGCGCTGCAAAATGATTGATAAATTAGGACGGATAAGCATCAGGCAGTACGAAACCAAAGGCAGTGGTGGTATTAATGCTCACTTAATCACCGACATCGAAACCATTGATCAATTCATAGGTAGCACACTCAGTAAATTTATCATCAGCCTACTGACCGTGTTAGGCACAGCAGGTGTTCTACTCTGGCTTGAGTGGCGTTTAGGGCTGTTTATTTTATTGGTCAACCCGATTGTGATTTACTTTTCACGTAAACTCGGAAGCAAAGTCAAACATCTGAAAAAGCGAGAAAACCAAGCGTATGAACGCTTTCAAAATCGGCTAGTCGAAACATTAGATGGCATTTATCAATTGCGTGCCGCTAATAAAGAGCGAGAGTTTCTCAATGAACTCAAACAGCAAGCCAACCAAGTCCGACAGAATGCAGACAAATATGCATGGCAATCAGAGGCTGCAGGGCGCGTCTCATTTCTCCTGTTTTTACTTGGTTTTGAGCTATTTAGAGCGGTCGCGATGCTGATGGTGGTCTTTAGCGACTTGACCATAGGGCAAATTTTCGCCGTTTTCGGTTATTTGTGGTTTATGTTAGGCCCAGTGCAAGAGCTGCTGAGTATTCAATTTTCTTGGTACAGTGCAAAGGCGGCCTTCCATCGCATTAATGATCTGCTTGCACTGGAGGAAGAGCCTCGCCCTATTTGCAAAATTAACCCATTCACAGATAACCGCCAGGTCGATGTTGAGGTTTCTCACGTTAATTTTGCCTACGATAGTGAAAAGAGTGTGCTCAACGATCTCTCGCTCACGATTCCGGCGGGTAAAAAAGTTGCGTTGGTTGGCGCAAGTGGTGGTGGGAAATCCACGTTGATCCAACTGTTAATTGGTGTGTATCAGCCCAATTCCGGGCAGATCCGTTTTAATGGTGCGACCACTGACGAGATAAGTTTTGATATTATTCGCGATAACATTGCCGTGGTATTACAACAACCTATACTATTCAACGACACCTTAAGGCATAATTTGACCCTCGGCGGTCAATATGCAGAAGAGGAATTATGGCAAGCGCTGCATATTGCACAACTGGATGATGTGACTGCGAATCTCAGTGACGGTTTAGAAACGCTAGTTGGCCGAAATGGTATTCGCTTGTCGGGCGGACAACGTCAACGTTTAGCCATCGCTCGGATGGTACTGAGCAATCCTAAATTTGTTATTTTGGATGAAGCAACATCCGCGTTAGATACGGTAACTGAAGCGGCATTGCACAATGCTCTGACTGGATTTTTGAAAGGTCGAACTACTTTAATTGTTGCGCACCGCCTTTCGGCAGTGAAACAAGCCGATATAATTTACGTGCTGGAAGATGGTCAAGTTAGCCAAATGGGTACGCATCGAGAATTAGTCGAGCAAGATGGGTTATATCAGACCCTTTATGGAAATCTCCAATCGTACGTTTAGTAATTGGGTAACAATAAATTAGGATGATTGTTTGTCTCAACATTCAGCGCTTATTCAACATCCACAATCACCTAACGACGTGAGGTTGTGTCACGGCTGTGAATTGGCCGTTGATCTCGTCGAGGTTGAGCATGGGAAAAGTGCCTATTGTCCACGCTGCGGTACCCAACTGTACCGCGGTGGGTCTCCCTCTTTATCTGGGGATTTAGCCGTCGCCATCACTTGCTTGTTACTGTTTATCCCCTCTCATTTTTTTGAATTCATCAGTATTCGCTTGGTTGGGGTGATGATCCCCGCCACCTTGCCATCCGGTGTTTTTGCGCTGGCTGAAGAGGGCTTTGGAGCGCTCGCTTTATTGGTGCTATTTTGCAGCTCTATTGCGCCACTTTTAGTGTGTGGTTCCGTAGTGACCGCTCATCTCGCCTTGCGTTATCGATGGTTTCATCTACTGCGTGGCTCACTGATCATTATTCAGCGATTAAAAACGTGGGTAATGCTCGATGTTTTTTTAGTCAGCGTGGCGGTATCTTGTTTTAAACTTCAAGATTATTCCGACCTTTTTATCGGTGTGGGGTTGTATGGTTTAGTCTTACTGCAACTGGCAACCGTATTGTTAGCGACTCGAGTTAGCGTAAGGCGCTATTGGCAAGCGTGGCAGCCAGAGAATCAATATGCCTTCGAGCGTAAAGAGGTGCATTGCCACCATTGCCATCTTTCACAACCCGAAAATACGCACTGCGTGCGTTGCGCGCAAAAATTATATCACCGGAAACCCAACTCGATACAACGAACCTGGGCCTATTTAATTGCAGCAAGTGTCGCTATTTTCCCCGCGAACCTGATTCCAATATCGATTTTAATTACCAACGGACAGCGATTAGAAGACACCATCTTCTCTGGTGTTGCGTCACTGATTAATAGTGGTATGGTCGGAATTGCAATCATCATTTTTGTGGCCAGTATAATCGTGCCTATTGTGAAAATATTCGGCCTGACCTATCTATTACTGGCGATTAAATTTAAGCGAACGGTTTACCACCGTCAGAGAATGAACATTTACTTCGCGATTAAATGGATCGGCAAATGGTCGGTAATGGATCTGTTTGTCATCTCAATTATGTTGACACTGGTTGATCGCGGTCAAATTCTCGACTTCACTCCCGGTTATGGAGCCGTTGCCTTTGGCTTGGTGGTTGTACTCACCATGCTCGCCACGGAAAGTATGGACCCAAGACTCATCTGGGATAATTACCCAGAAATCGCAGACCAAAACGAGCTTTCACATGAGTAAACAAATTTCAAGCCAGCCCTCATACACTCCCGATGTTAAGCGAAACAGGGGCATCTCACCTTTGTGGATACTGCCCATACTCACCATGGCGCTCGCAGGTTGGTTAGTCGTTAAAGCCATTCACGATGCTGGCGAACGAATCCAGATCTATTTTTCGGACGCACAAGGCTTAGTCGCAGGGCGAACAACAATTCGCTACCAAGGGCTCGAAGTTGGCATGGTAAGAGAGATTAAACTGTCCGAAGGATTAGAAAACATCTATGTGGAAGCCGATATTTATCCAGAAGCTACTCAGTTACTCAATGACAATACCCGATTTTGGTTAGTGAAGCCAACGGCCAGTTTATCTGGCGTTTCAGGTTTAGATGCATTGGTTTCAGGAAACTATATTGCGATTCAACCGGGTAACGAAAATAGTTCAGCTGAACACGATAAAGTGTTTAGTGCTTTAGATGGTGCACCTTCTGATCTACTGCCTAATCAAGGGCTTATCATTTCTCTAAAGGCTCGCGATCTCGGGGGTATTTCTGTTGGCTCACAAATCGTCTATAAAAAAATTCCGATTGGTGAAGTGTTTAACTACAAACTCGATGACGATGCAAAGTCGGTACTCATTCAAGCCTCGATAAAAGACGAGTATCGCCACATTATTACCAATGAAAGCCGTTTTTGGAATGTCAGCGGTGTTGGTGCAAGCATTGGCTTTGAAGGTGTTGACGTCCGCTTAGAAAGTTTAAGTGCATTAATCGGTGGTTCAATTGCCGTCGATTCACCGGACGGTGGGGAGCCTGTTGAACAAAATACCCAATTTAGTCTCTATCGCGATTTAAAAACCGCAGGGCGTGGTATCCCTGTGAAAATCACCCTACCCGATCAGCATAATATTAACCAAACTGGTGCCCCCATCATTTACCGAGGAATAGAAGTCGGTCAAATCACGGAATTGCAGCTCAGTAAAAGTCACCAACAGATCATCGCCTCTGCCGCTATCCAACCGGCTTTTAGCGATATGCTCAATTCGGGAAGCCGTTTTGTGTTGGAAGAGGCCAAAGTCTCACTCTCTGGAGTTGAGAACATCGGTAATTTGATCAAAGGGAATTACTTGACACTCATTCCTGGCAAGGGCGAAAAGGCCAGAAGTTTCACTGCAATTCGCCAATTTGAATTTAATCAGTCACAAGCAAAATCGATTGCTATCAAACTTACAGCGGAAAGCTCATATGGCTTAGATGTGGGCAGTCAGATTTTGTATCGAGGCATCGCGGTAGGTTCAGTAATTGACGTAAAGTTGCAGCAAGACAGTGTTGTGCTCAATACGCTGATTGATGAAGAGTACTCATCACTCATACGCTCACAGAATCGTTTTTACATTACAGGCTCTGCCACCGCGGAGCTCACCGAATCAGGCCTTAATGTTTCAATCCCTCCCGCCAAACAGCTGCTCGCAGGTTCAATAAGTTTCATCAGCGAAGGTGCTGAAAAAGCGAGCAATGAATACCCTTTATATCAAAGCAAATCATTAGCTGAGCTTGCAAAATATAACCAAAGCGGCTCACAAACACTGACTCTTTTTGCCGACGAGCTTCCTCCGATCAATCCGGGCAGCCCGCTCCTATACCGTAACCTTCAAGTAGGCAGTGTTTTTGGCTTTAAGCTCACTAAAGAAGGTGTGAAAATCGAGGTCAAAATAGAGAATCAATATCGCCATCTGATTACGAATCAAACTGTTTTTTGGAACCGTTCTGGCGTCGAAATTAATGCAACACTTGCAGGCGTAAAAGTCAAAGCCGCTCCTTTAAAAACTTTAATTCAAGGAGGCATTGCATTTGATTCGTTGCAAGGTATTGATAACAAAGATCAGAATTTGTGGAAGCTCTATGACAGCTACGATCAAGCCCGTAAGGCAGGCCAAGAAATCATCTTGACGGCCGACGCATCCATTGGCATTACGCTAGGAACGGCTATCAAATATAACAATATCACTGTGGGAGAGGTTGTATCTTTAACACCCGATTTCAAACAAAATAGAGTCACTTTGCAAGCGAGAATCGAACCTAGTTATGCGTTAGGCATTGCCAGAAATGGTTCACACTTTTGGGTAGCAAAAACTAAAATTGGCTTCAATGGTGTTGAAAACCTGCAAAACTTACTCAGTTCCAGCATCGAGGTTCAACCCGGGTTTGGCGATGCACAGTACCAATTTGAACTAGAAAAACAGCCACAACAAGCGCTCGGCATTGAGTTCACCTTGCAAAGTGAAACGCGAGGCTCAGTGACTGAAGATAGTCCTATTCTCTACCGTGAAATGGAAGTGGGCAAAGTAACCCATGTTGCTCTAGGAGACTTTGCAGACCGCGTCATGTTTACCATTGAAATCCAAAAAGAGTTCGCTTATCTGGTTCGTAGCAATAGCGTATTTTGGAACACTTCTGGCGTCGATGTATCCATCGGTTTATCTGGTGCGAATATAAAAGCAGGCACGTTAGATAGCATCATGAAAGGCGGAATTACATTTGCCACTCCAGAGCAAAAACAGCTACAACCTATCGCTAAACAAGGCCAAGCATTTTACTTATACCCTGAAGCCAAACCAGAATGGCGCCAATGGCGAACAGCCATACCAAAACCTTAAAGGGTTAACCTTGATTCTTGTAAAATGCAGCTGATCGGCTGCATTTTTTATTATTTTGATCTCATCACGATTCTTATATAATCCGGCCTCAACTCCCAGACGAGATACTGCTTTGCACGCCAATATAACCCTACCTGAACCTTTTCTTGCGACAATTGAAGCGATACTGCCCACACATTTAACGATGAGTGATTTTATTGCAGCTTGCCAGCGTCCTTTGCGTAAAAGTATCCGAGTCAACACGCTAAAAATCTCTGTCGATAGCTTTTGTCAACGCGCCATAGAAAAAGGGTGGGCTTTATCACCAGTGCCTTGGTGTAATACGGGTTTTTGGATTGAAGCCGATGAGTCTGTCGTACCTTTAGGTAATACCGCCGAACATATGGCAGGTCTTTTTTACATTCAAGAAGCCAGTTCTATGATGCCAGTATCCGCTCTTTTCACTGGCGGCGAATCGTTCAATTCAGTACTCGACATGGCGGCGGCTCCGGGTTCAAAAACAACGCAAATTGCGGCGTGTATGGAAAATGAAGGCGTATTAGTCGCCAACGAATTTTCAGCCAGCCGTGTTAAAGTGCTGCATGCTAATATCGAACGCTGCGGTGTACGTAACAGTGCACTGAGCAATTTTGATGGTCGAGTCTTTGGCGGTTGGTTACCGGAACAATTTGATGCGGTGTTAATAGATGCGCCATGCTCAGGAGAAGGTACCATCCGTAAAGATCCTGATGCGATGAAAAACTGGAGCAAAGAATCTGTATTGTCGATTTCCACAACACAAAAAGATTTGATTGAAAGTGCGTTTCAAGCTTTAAAGCCCGGCGGTGTGATGGTCTACTCAACCTGTACATTGAGCACAGAAGAGAACCAACAAGTGTGCTTGCATCTAAAAGAAAAATATCCACAATCAGTTGAATTTGTTTCCCTTAGCTCATTGTTTGAGGATGCAAAAGCAGCTATTACAGACGAAGGGTTCTTGCATATATTCCCTCAAACTTATGATTGTGAAGGTTTTTTTGTTGCAAAAATCCGTAAACTTAGCTCTGTACCCCACCCTGAAGTCAACAAACGCTTAGGTCAATTTCCTTTTGCGAAAGCCAACCTTAAACTCACACAAGAGATCGCGGATCAACTCATGAAAACGTTTGAAGTTGTGATCCCCGATGATACCAGTGTCTGGCTACGTGATAATGATGTATGGTTATTTCCAAACGCACTGGAACCTATGCTCGGCAAATTCCGCTTCTCTCGCATGGGGATAAAAATCGCTGAAACACATAAAAAAGGTTATCGCTGGCAACATCAAGTCGCTACATCGTTAGCGACTGGTAACGAATCAAACTGCATCACACTATCGATTGAAGAAGCGCGAGATTGGTACATGGGCAGAGATGTCAGACCAGCACTACAAACTGGCTCTGGCGAAGTGCTGGTTAAACTCGGTAACGATGTGATTGGCCTAGGGAAATGGGTAGGAAACCGCATAAAAAATGGTTTACCAAGAGAACTCGTTAAAGATAAAAATTTGTTTTAACACGCCCCAAAATAGGACAAAAATCTAGAAAACACGCGCACTTCTAGCGATAACGACTATACTTACGGGGAAGCATAAGTACGACTATTTTAATGATTAGCGTAGGCTCAAATGAGCCATTCCCCTAGGCCCAAAAACGGAAAAGTTTTGGGCCTTTTTTTATCGTCAAGGAAAATAAATTGCAACAGGAGGTGGACGCCTCAGCTATACAAGATGAATTCCATCTTCCCCAATGGTAATTTTTCCCTGCTTGTACAAACCACCAATACTCTTCTTAAAGGTTCCCTTACTGGTACGGAACATCGAAAAAATAGCTTCTGGTGTCGATTTATCACTTAATGGAAGAAAACCACCCTTTTTCTCAAGTAACTCTATGATCTTAGTGCTTAGCTCATCCATTTTTGCTACGCCAATTTTTTGCAGAGCTAGGTCAATTTTTCCATCTTCACGGATATTTTTGATGTAGCCTTTTAAGGTCTTACCAATAAACAACTTACCAAACACATCTGATGGGAAAATCATCCCCCAGTGCTCGCCATTGATGATGGCCTTGTATCCGAGTTCTGAGTGTTCTGCAATTAATAGATCAACTTGCTGATTCTGCGTATAGTTTGCAGGGGTTTTGTCCAGCCACTTGTTGAATTTAGTTGTGCCTACGATGCGGCCGGAAGCCTTATCGGTGTAGACATACACTAAAATCGTTTGTCCTTCTTTAAAACGAGCACGCTGTTCGCTGTAAGGCACCAATAAATCTTTACCCTTCAGACCCCAATCAACAAAAACACCAGTGCTATTCACACCCTGAACTTTCATCAATCCCCACTCGCCTACTTTTGCAATCGGTTTTTCAGTCGTCGCGGCAAGTTGATTGTCTGAATCGAAATACAAAAATACGTCTATTTTCTGCCCCAATTCAACCCCATCTGGGGTAAATCGTTTAGGCAGTAAAGTGGTTCCAAAATCTTCAGCATCCAAAAATACGCCGAAATCAGCAATCTTTACGACTTCTAAACTGTTTATTTGACCAACGTTAATCATTTATTATGTCTCACCTCAATTTTGCAGAGATTATACGTGATCTCTGTTATCCTTTCCTGCATTCAAGGGAAAAATAAGCATTTTTTCAGGAGCTTTCTTTGGTTAATGTCGATAAGCAAGATACCATCACGCTTAAAATTTCACATGCCATGTCTCAGAGCAAAGAACTTGATCTAGACATTTACCTATTCATTCCCGGTGATTTAGGTCTAACACCCGAAATACTTCCTGAATCTGACTTTTACTATAGCTTCATCCACCAAGAGCGTGCGTATTACAGTGATAAAACGTTACTGCCCTTAGTGCACAGCCGACTTGCACAACGAGGCCATCTCTCTTCTACTCAGTATCGAGTCAGTTTGAGTTTATTTGCTTATCAGTATGTTATCGCTTTAGATAAAGCTGTAGTGCAACTCAACACGACGAGTGACACCGTCACATCAGATGAAGTTGATAGTGTCATTGAACTCTCTTTAGATATTTTGAAAAGATTGCGCCGCAGCATTCCTTATGAAGAGAGCTTAAAACGCTATTATGCCAATATTGATAACTATTTATCTTGGTATACTGAGCAAAAGTTTCTTTCCCTAGTCGCACACATGAACCGCGATGGTGAATATAAAACCATCAAAGAGCGTCTAATTACACTGGTTGAAAAAGAACAGGCACATCGTAAACTTAACAATTACAACTCGGCAAAGGCAGGGGAAGACATCACTCGGCTGAGTAACAAGATGCGCCTACTACGCCGTTTAATCGAGCATCCCATTGTGCTTAATGAACACGTCACCTCTTTAGGTAATAACATGAAGCGTGCCGTAAAAGGCATCGCGACTGGGCTTGTGATGCTGTTTGTCACCGTCATCGCCATTACAGCTCGCGACTATTGGGGGGAAATCACCGCCTCTTTTATCATCGCTATGTCGTTTGTTTATGCATTACGCGAGATCTTTAAAGATGACTTACGCGATATGCTGTGGCGCTGGATCCGTAAAGGAAAACCTAAATGGAAGCGTCGTTACATAGACCCAACGACCGGAAAATCTGTGGGTTACAAAATTGAATGGCTTGATTATACCAACCTGAGTAAATTACCAGACCGAATCAAAACAATTCGAAAGAAACGCATTGTTCAAAGGGAGGAACAGGTACTTCACTATCGCTCAGAAACGGCCATGTCAACCTCACGCTTCATGAGTGGCTATGAGGAAACACGCGAAACTTTACACATTGATCTACGCCCGATTACCCGTTTGATGGACAAAGGCTCTAATCGCATTTATCAGTTAAGTGGTGGTCAAGTGAGTCAAGAAACCGTAGAAAAACGGCACTTGCTCAACTTGATTATCAAAGAAGATAACCATAAAGAAGAGCCCCGCTACTACCGTTGGAAAATTGTTTTAAATAGAAATAAGATTGTCGACATTGAACCGATAGAATTAAGCGAGTAGTCTCTAATTCAGCCTTATTTACCAATACGCTTTAACGATAAAGTAAGATGAAACTCCGCCATAGGCTCGTCACCATGCAATGAAGGACAGGTTGCAATGATCTTTACTGTCTGATTGACCCGCTCTCCGGTCGCGATAGTTTCATCAAGCATACTGTCTATTAGCTGGCCATCATGGCAATGAAAATGAACATCCGCCTCCGGCCTTTTTAAAAACTCCGCACTAACCGCTTTAAACGCCAACGATACTTTGGAGCCACGCTGTTGTGCTTTATGCATTGCCATAAAACCGCCCGCTACGTCTGCACCAACGGCTAACACACCAAAATACATACTATTTAAATGATTTTTATTGCGACGTTTAAGTGGAATTCGAATTTCTACAGAGCGTTCGTTTAGCACTAAAATCTTTGGCCTGCAGGACCAAATCAATGGCACTTTTAAAAAACCAAACAGATTTAAGTAAAGATTCGCTTTTGTTAATGGGGAGAGCATGAGGCTTGACCTTTTCAATATAGTTGTCTGACCAGTTCAAGGTATACGCCGCAAAATGTCAATGAGTTGTTACAAAAAGTTAGGGTTGAGCGCAGCTATTCTGCGCCCAAATCAGATCATTACATTTTTACCACAACATCAGCCTGAACACTTTCAGCTAAGTGTTCCTGCAGCTTTGGATAACTTGCGAGTGCTTGGGTGACGACCAAAATCGGCTTATTCGCATGACGTGCCGCTTTTGATGCTAAATCGAGCAGCGTGATGACCGCCTCACTCTCTGGATTAAACAAATGGGAAAGTTCGGGATTCTCTTTATCAATGCCTAATGTGTATTGTGTTAAGTTATCGATGTTGATCACCACACCATCAAAATAGTGCATCAAACGCTCTGCCAACAATGCCGCTGACGGTACATCGCAAGAATAAAGCACTTTCAAACCATCTAAACTCCGAGGTAAAGACTGCTCTGCCAGACGATCAATGATCGTCGCCGCATCACTTAATGTTCGAACAAATGGCACCACAATTTCGATGTTCAATCCTTGCTTGCGCAATGCCTTGATCACAGCGCATTCATAACTAAACGCTTTTGCATACTGGTTGGAAGAAAAACGCGATACGCCGCGCACTCCCATCGCTGGGTTAATTTCATCCGTTTCAACACTTCCACCGATCAACGCCTTATAAGTGTAACTATCTGCATCACTCAAACAGACACGAATCGTAGTGTGATTTTTTTGAACCGCTGCCACGACTCTATCAACAATGGTTGACGTAAAATGCTCCGCCACCGCTTTGTCATCAAGAATGGATTGCAAAGAGCCTTGCTCAAGTTCAGTTAGATTCGCAAAATGTTGCTCAATCGAAGGATGATAAAACAACGAATCTAAAATAATGTCGGACAGCGATACATACAAATGCTGGGCATTTCCACTTGATTCAATTGCCGCTGGAAGGGCATCACCTAAGATCAACTGAGGGTGGATCGTATCATGTTGTGCCAAACTCATTCATTACTCCCTACATTTTTAATTATCTTGCTCAGGAAAATACCCATAGCCGAGTATTAATTCAAGTAAAAGTAAATATTTATGATGAATTTATGAATAAAATTTCACCTTACAGATGATAAGCAATAAGTTTTCCGTTTTGGAGTTTATTCCTATTGCCAATTCCGTTATCTTTACCGCTTCGCAATAAGAGTACAGGCTTTACCATGCCATTAAAAACAGATGAATTAAGAACTCAAGCCTTGGGCCCAATGCCGACTCCGGCAGAGCTTGGAAATGCGCATCCGATCACAGACGACGTAGCAGAGCGCATCGCAAACTCACGCCGTCAAATTGAAAATATTCTGGCTGGTCACGATGATCGCTTGTTAGTCATTGTCGGTCCGTGTTCAGTACACGACACTGAAGCAGCAATGGATTACGCTCAACGTTTGAGTGCGATCCAAGACCAATATAAAAATGAACTGTTTATCGTCATGCGTACCTATTTCGAGAAACCACGCACCGTTGTGGGCTGGAAAGGTTTGATTACAGATCCCAATCTGGATGGTTCATATGCACTGGAAACAGGGCTCAATAAAGCACGGAAATTATTATTAGATATCAACAAGCTAGGCCTTGCTACTGCGACTGAATTTTTAGACATGATCACCGGGCAATACATCGCAGATCTCATCACGTGGGGAGCTATTGGTGCGCGTACTACGGAATCTCAGATACACCGAGAAATGGCGTCTGCACTGTCGTGCCCTGTCGGTTTTAAAAATGGCACGAATGGCAACATCAAAATTGCTATTGATGCCATTCGAGCGGCCCAAGCATCGCATTACTTTTACTCACCGGATAAAAATGGCCGTATGACCGTTTATCGTACCAGTGGTAACCCCTTTGGCCATGTTATTTTACGCGGTGGTGATACAGGGACAAACTATGACGCTGACTCCGTATCTGCAGCCTGCGAGCAACTGATCGAATTCGGCTTAGCCCCGCGCCTCATCGTAGATTTTAGCCACGCGAATTGCCAAAAGCAGCATAGAAAACAGATAGATGTAACGGCCGACATCTGCACACAAATACGTACAGGTAAGGATTTCGTTGCTGGTATTATGGCTGAAAGCTTCATTATCGAAGGTAATCAGCCAATGCATGACTTAAAGAACCTCACCTATGGTCAATCGATTACCGATCCATGCTTAGGATGGGATGACACAGCAACTATGCTGGATATGCTGGCACAAGCGATCACTGACCGCCGTAACTTAAAGTAAATACTAAGCAATAGATAAGGAAACACCATGCCTTCTTTTGATATCGTTTCAGAAGTCGATACTGTTGAACTTCGTAATGCTGTCGATAATGCAAACCGAGAGCTTTCTACTCGTTTTGATTTTCGTAATGTAGAAGCTGGATTTGAACTCAAAGATGAAGTTGTAAAACTGTCTGCAGAAGATGATTTTCAATTGGGTCAAATGATGGATATTTTACGTGGCAACCTCGCGAAACGAGGTGTTGATGCCAAAGCGATGGAAGCGAAAGATTCCGTACATTCCGGCAAGCGCTGGTTTAAAGATGTCCAATTTAAACAAGGACTGGACCCGTTAACCTCCAAGAAAGTGGTAAAAGCCATTAAGGATGCCAAGCTCAAAGTCCAAGCATCCATTCAAGGTGAAAAAGTAAGAGTAACGGGTAAAAAGAGAGATGATTTACAATCAGTGATCGCTCTAATGCGTGAATCGGATATGGGCCAGCCATTCCAGTATGACAATTTCCGAGACTAACAGCACCACGAATAAAATACCAAAGCCACCTCATTAGGTGGCTTTTCAATCACTGATAACTGTCATTTACAATGAATCGATTCCTTCCTTCTGACTTGGGTGAATAAATACCCAACGTCTTACAACATTAAGTCTTTCCCCACAAGCAAAGCGTACTCTGTTGTGTTTATAGGCAATAAAACACATATTCTTTTGCAATCAGACTTTGCTTGCTCAAGCTTTTCTGCAAGTTGCGCGGCATTCTTAAAACTTTCCCTTTCAGCATCACGGCGAACAAGATCAATCAATTCAAAAGGAGAATGTTGTTCATAAAAAACCACCTCTGCCCTTTGCATGTAACGTAGGGCTTTGATCGGCAGCATTTCAACATCATCGCCACAGCTTATCCATGTACATTGTGCTGATTCTTCTATAGGCACTAAGAGAGCTTGTTGGTATAAACGCTCTAATTCTTCACGGCTTACTGCATTTTCTGTTTTGGAATCAGTTAAAAAGGCTTCCCAAAACTTTCTTCTAGCACTGACAGAATTGAGTGATTGTTTAATTGAATTTCTCTTGGAGGCAGCGAAATCAGCAAGCAACGAGAGATTTTGCGGAAGAACCGCTTCCAATGTTTCTCGGATATTTCTCACCAACACTGGTGATGCACCACCACTGGATATTGCGATCTGAATTCGCCCACGGTTGACCATCGATGGCGTGATAAAATCACAGTATGGTTGATCATCGACAACATTGACCAAAACACCTGTCTTTCTTGCATCTTTATGCACTTGATGGTTAAGCGACGGATTATCCGTTGTGGCCCATACCTGCCAGTATTCTTTCGTTAATAGTTCTGATGAATAAAAGTTTTGAACCCATTGGCAACGATTCTGCTCTACCAGTTCCAAAAGATAACGTTCAATCTTAGGTGATACGACGGTGACTTGAGCCCCAGCTCGAATCAATGCTTCTACTTTTCGACAGGCGACTTCGCCCCCACCCACAACCAGCACTGGTTTGCCCAATAAATTCAAAAACAGAGGAAAATACTGCATTTCATTCCATGAATAATCTAGATAACTATTCGCTTGATGCTACCAAAAATAGGGCATCTGCGACACTAATTAAATGCAGCCAAATAATTATCAACCAAATTTTCGCCATTAGGCAGTTGAAAATCCTGACAACACACTAATGATACAATTGTTAATTTTACGTTAAAAGAGAAATATACCGCTTCTATTCTGTTGCCCCACTATTGAACA
>NZ_CAWPDB010000115.1:0-64609 GCF_963886625.1 Vibrio sp. V23_P3S9T160 | reverse complement strand
GCATATTGAAATGTTATTAGTGCCGTTACTGCTGCATTGTTTACTAAAAAATGAGATGTGCTACACCCGCTATCACTGGCAGTGTAATGAGCGTACGTAGAATAAATATGACAAACAGTTCAAGGATGTTGACAGGAATTTTGCTGCCTAACATTAACGCACCCACTTCAGACATATAGATCAACTGAGTCACTGACATGGCCGCAATCACGAAACGTGTCATTTCATTATCAATGGAAGCTGCAAGAATCGCGGGAATAAACATATCCGCAAAACCGACCACAATGGTTTGAGATGCTTGAACAGCCTCAGGTACACCAAGTAATTCTAGAAAAGGAATAAACGGTTGGCCCAATACAGAAAATACAGAGGTGTATTCTGCAACAATCAGAGCCAGAGTACCCAAGCCCATCACGACAGGTAGCACACCAAACACCATATCAACAGCGTTACGCATGCCTTCAGCGAAGATCGATTTTGCAGATTTAACTTGGCTTGCTTTCGCCAGTGCTAATTCCATCCCCCATGAGAACGAGGTATGGCCGCTTGGAACTGCATCGGCATCTTTAGCTGGAGAGGTACCATCAATATAAGTGTTCTTTTTGAAACTTAATGGTGGTAGGCGAGGAATGATGATCGCTGCAACAAAGCCTGCAAGGCAAATGGTGCCATAAAAAGGTAGGAACAGATGCTCTAGCTTAACTTGCGCAATAACGACTAAGCTGAAGGTAATTGAAACGGCAGAAAACGTTGTACCAACAATAGCGGCTTCACGCTGTGTGTAGAATTTGCTTTCGTACTGTTTGCTGGTCAGCAAAATACCGACACTACCGTCGCCCAACCAAGAAGCCATGCAGTCGATTGCGCTACGGCCTGGAAGGTTGAAAACTGGACGCATGATTCTGCTTAATAAACTACCAAATAGCTCCAGTAGCCCGAAGTTAAGCAGTAAAGGCAGCAAAAGCCCTGCAAAAATAAATACAGAAAATAAAGTGGGTAATAAACTTTCAAGAACCATACCGCCAGTGTTTTCTTCCCAGATAGCCTTCGGACCGATTTGGAAAAACGTCATGATGACGGCGATACCACCAAATACACGGACGGCTAACCAAAGAGCTGATGGATTAAAAAGCCCATTTAAGAAAGGACTCTTTGTAATGAATGCAGGTTGAAAAATTTTACATAAAATGGAAGCTGCAGACATAAAGGCGATGATCACTGTCACTATTGCAACAAGGTAATCGCCCAAAATAGCTTGGATAGATTTAGCAAGGACGGCAACTGGAATGGTTAAGTCGCCTTGGTAGCTAATTGGCGCCATAAACAAAAATAGACCAATTAACGATGGGATGAAAAACATCCAAAAGCTACTTTGTGTTGGTGCTACAGGAGCTTCAATAGTTTGAGCGTTATCTTGCATGTCGTGTCTCGTATTACTGCGGGTCAATAGTCACCAACTGGTGGCATAAAAATGCACTAAATAGCTCTATTTAGTCATTGCAGGCAAGAATATCTATTTTTAAGATGGCTTGCAATACTATTCATTAATCAAGGTTAAGTATTCAAACAAAAGAGCTGTTATTCTCAGATAACATGGTCATTTGTTTTGTTATTGTTGCATTGGTTAATAATCTGTTGGTGGTTGAGGCGTGCGTTTTAAAAAGAGTTAAGGAGGGCTGAGGAAAATTGGGCGGTTAAGGTAAGAGGGACGGGTCAGTCAAAGGCCTTTAACCGTAGGCTAAAGGCCAAAAATGTATAGGTCCAATGAGCTTTATTGAGCTGAACTGATACTCAAACGTGGTAAGCTAACACTAAGCGCATCATCGAATTGACTAAAGAAATTATCTTCACCGACCAAATCAACAATCCCCGCTTTTTTCAGTTTCATTGCCACACGGGTATTTGCACCAGAGATCAACACTTGCACATTCTTTTTGTGGAAGTTTTCGATCATTTCCTCAATGGATTGCAGGCCAGTAATGTCCATAAATGGAACCCATTTAAGGCGAATAATTAAAATTTCTGGCTGCTCTTGAATGCTGCTCATCACACGCTCAAAGGTTTCAGCCGCAGCAAAGAAAAATGGGCCTTCTAAGGCGTAAACGGCGAGCTCTCTTGGTAACTGAGTTTGCCCATGACGAAGCAGCTCAGCACTGAGCTCATGGTGTGTACTGGCTTTTACCTCAACACTAGATGCCATACGTTTTACAAAGTGAAGGGTTGCGATGATCACCCCGATATTGACGGCGACAACTAAGTCAGCAAACACGGTTAATCCAAAGGTTAGCAACAAAATAACCACATCGGCTTTGGGTGCACGTTTAACCAATTTAATAAAGTGGGGAACTTCACTCATGTTCCATGCTACGACGAACAAAATCGCACTGAGTACTGCCAGTGGAATATTGACGGCTAATGGTGCAAGTGCAATAAGGATAATGACCAGAGTGAGCGAGTGCACCACGCCCGAAAGTGGGCTTGTCCCCCCGTTGCGTATATTGGTTGCAGTACGTGCAATGGCGCCTGTTGCTGCAATACCACCGAAGAGAGGAGCAACGATATTAGCGATACCTTGGCCGACTAATTCTTGATTTGAGTTGTGTTTGGTGCCCGCCATACCATCGGCGACCACCGCCGAAAGCAATGATTCAATCGCACCTAGCATGGCAATCGCAAAAGCAGGGCCAATCAATAGAATAATTTGAGAGAAGCTAACTTCTGGAAGCGAAAACTCTGGCAGTCCTTGAGGTATGCCTCCAAAAGCCGATCCAATCGTGCGGATCCCTTCAAAGCCAACAAAATATTGCAACACGGTAACTGTGACGAGAGCAAGCAGTGGCCCTGGCACTTTCGAGAGCTTCGGGATCTTAGGACCGAAGATAACCAGCGCGAGTGAAAATAACGCAAGGCCTGTTGTGGCCCAATCCATCTGCGGAAAGGCATGGAAAATAGACACTAATTTTTGATGAAAATGCTCACCTTCGATCTTGGGGAGGCCGAAGAATTCTTGCCATTGCCCAACCCAGATGATGACACCGATACCGCTGGTGAAGCCGACGATTACGGGGTCAGGAATATAGCGGATGATGCTACCGAGTTTTGCGACCCCCAGAACCAATAGAATCACACCGGCCATCATAGTGGCTATCTGCAGCCCACTGACCCCATACTGGCTAACAATTCCAGCGAGTATCACGATGAAAGCGCCCGTTGGGCCGGCTATCTGCACTCGCGAGCCGCCAAACAGTGAAACGATAACGCCTGCAATAATGGCGGTGTATATCCCTTGCTCCGGTTTCACGCCAGAAGCAATAGCGAATGCCATCGCCAGTGGCAGAGCGACAACCCCTACAATCAAACCTGCACTGATATTATTTAGCCACTGTTTTGGTCGTAGCAGACCGGCTTTATAGGATTCATATACGGCAAACATAATTGATAACCTTATTGAAAATAGGGGAAAATAGAAAGCGCGGTGGATTCTACGCTCATTTAAAATGCTGTAAAGAGGGGTGAATATTCAACGGAGGTTATAAATATAGTGGTTCGGCGGCGGAATTTTTACTATTTAGAGTTGTGGATGTGAGTCTATTTTCTTATGATTCATTAGGTAGGATGTTTTTTATACAGAGATGGAGTTTGTGATGATTAATAAACGTTTTTTTAAAACAAAAGAAGAAGTCGAAGTGACCTTTGAAGTGGACGTCCCAGATACGGCTGGCAATGTTGCGATAGTAGCGGACTTTCTTGACTGGCAACCAGAACCAATGAAAAAGGTGGCGAAAAGTAATAGTTTTAAATTTAAAACCCGTTTACCTAAAGATGCTGAATTTCAATTTCGTTACTTGTTGGATGACCAACAATGGGTTAATGATCCTAGCGCTGACCAGTACATTGCCAATGGTTTTGGCGAGGAAAATAGCCTAGTAACGACTTATCAATAGGTTGTTGATAAATCTTGTGAAAGCGTGAAATATGATTAGGACAGTACTCATTTTTACGTGTAATTGTTGATTTGTTATAAGGCACTCCGGTGCCTTTTTTGACCATAGAATCACACGATATAGGTGACTTTTGAAACAGAAAGTCTTAATCTTGAGGCTCTTTTGACTTAATCCACAGGATAGATAGTGCTTCCTCGTTCTCTCATTCTGCGCTTTTCTGAGCTTTCACTTCCAAAAAAAGCGTCGATTATTGGCCTACCGATTGTCGCGGCCATCGCATTTTCCTCGTCTATTCAGGATAGCTCCTTACAGCGCCAAATTGAGCTCTCTATTACCGAAACTCAAATTGTTCAGTCGATTTTATCTGATGCTATTGAGGTGAAAAATCTTCCGGATTTTGAATATGAGATTAAATCTGGTGATAATTTAAGTACTATCTTTAATCAACTTGGCTTTGGTTACCAAGACTTGATGAAGATTATGGAAACCGATTTAAACTACCTCGCATTGGATACGTTAAAACCTGGCAACATCCTCAGGTTTTGGAAAGCGCAAAATGGAAATGCGCTTTCCAAAATGGAGCTAGAATTTAGCCTAGTCGAGCGCGCGGTATATTCCCGTTTAGATGATGGTACCTATGAGTTTCAAGATGTTAAAATACCGGGTGTATGGAAAGAGTTCGCCATGGTTGGCGAGATCCAAGGCAGCTTTTCTCAGTCGGTCAATTCGATAGGATTAGGCAGCGCTGAGATAGAACAGATCGTCTCTTTACTTAAAGATAAACTCAATTTCTCTCGTGATCTTAGGGTTGGCGATCGATTTGAAGTGGTTCAATCTCGTCAATTTGTCGGTGAGAAATTGACGGGCAATCGTGAAATCCAAGCGATTAAAATCTACAGTCGAGGCAAAGACGTTTCTGCTTATTTACACCGTGATGGGCAGTACTATGACAAAAATGGCGATAGTTTACAGCGCGCATTTCAACGCTATCCGACGACAAATAAACGCATTACCTCTAACTTTGATGCGCATCGCCTGCACCCAGTCACAAAAAGAGTGGCTCCGCACAATGGTACTGATTTTGGTGTACCAGTCGGTACTCCGGTATTCTCGACTGGCGATGGTACGGTGATCATGACGCGTAAGCACCCTTATGCGGGTAATTACGTGGTGATACAACATGGCAGTACTTACAAAACACGCTATTTGCATTTGAGTAAAATTTTAGTGCGTAAAGGTCAGAAAGTATCGCGAGGTGAGCGGATCGGTTTATCTGGGCAATCGGGCCGAGTCACTGGGCCTCATCTGCATTATGAGCTGATGGTTCGAGATCGCGCAGTGAATGCCATGACCGCCAACATACCAATGGCAAACTCAGTGCCTAAAAAAGAGATGGCGGGGTTTGTTGCAAGGCGTAATGAACTCGATTCTATGCTTCAGCAGCAAGAACTGCGGTATGCCACCAGTGAGTCTTCGGCTGACCAAGAGTCTTAATGTGATAGCATAATGGATATTAGTAATCCCTCACTTTCAGAGTGAGGGTTTTTTATGCGCGCCGTACATGGCTCATGTTGTTCCAGTGAGCCACGATAGAGTGCGGTGTTTCTGGCTTTGAAAAATAGTAACCTTGGATCTGTTCACAGCCCATAGCATAGAGTTTCTCCAGAGCTTCTTGGTTCTCCACCCCTTCTGCGACGAGATCAACCCTAAGTTGATTTGCCAATTGAATAATCAACCAAACTACGCGCTCTGCTGTTTCGTTACATACCATGTTTTTGATAAAAGTGGCATCAATTTTAATGCAATCGATGGGGTAGCTATGGATGTAATTCAAGCTCGAATAGCCAGTGCCAAAGTCATCAAGCGCGATGGTAAAACCAAGTAGTCTGAGCTTATCTAAGATGTATCTAACTTCACTGGTTTGTGAAAGTAGTACTGTTTCGGTGAGCTCAATTGTGAATTCATTAGGCTCAAAGCCGTATTGAGTAATGGTTTGCATTAAGTGTTCGAGATAGCGCTTGGAGTTGATCAGTTCATGTGCCGAACAGTTAAGTCCTAATTTTACCTTGTAGCCTAAGCCCTCCTCTAGCTCAACTTTTGCTAGGCAGGCCAGCTCAACAATGCGTTCTCCTAATTCCACAATTAAACCTGACTGCTCAGCAGTGTCGATAAACTCAATCGGTGAAATCGCACCCAGAGTTTCGCTATTCCAGCGAGTGAGAATCTCAAAATAGTTCCACTGTTCTTGGTGACGACTGACGATCGGTTGCGCCACCACAAATAGTTCACTATTTTTACTGGTTAACTTATTGAGTTCACGGCGTAGAGCTTCTGTGATTTGGGTTTGACGATGGTATTGGTCACTCAGATGGGTATCATAGCAACGGATATTACTACCGCGAGTTTGCTTACACTCTTTGAGTGCTAAACAGGCATTGAGAATCAGTTGATCGGCCGTGATTGTCTCTTGAGTTTTCCTTGAGATGCCAATGCTTAAGCTAATTTTAATGCGATGTGATGCATCGACATAACCTGTATTCAGCTTATCCAATATACAGCGGCAGATTTGCAACGGATCATTAGAGAAGGTGATAAACGCATATTCATCCCCTGCGATTCGAAATGCCAAATTCTCTTCCGGAACGCTTTGAATGATGGCATTAGCCACAAACTTAATGATTTGGTCGCCAATATAGTGCCCATATAAGTCATTGATCGATTTAAAATTATCGATGTCTAAATAAGCAAGAGTAAACGGTTCATTGGTTGTTTCAACTAAGCGTTCTAATTTGTCAGCTAGATAACTGCGGTTCATTAAATCGGTCAGGTTGTCGTGAGAAACTTCATAGCTAAGTTGATTAACCAAGCTGTCAGAGCGTTCGCTCAACCACTTATTGCGCAGGCTGTGAACGACTATGTTAGCAATGATTCGGTGGTAGCCAATCACGAATTCCTCATCTTCGATGGGAGAATAGAAGGTAGACACGAGCATTCCGAGTATTTCGCCATTCTTGGCACGTAGGGGAATACCGATATAGGCATCAATCTTATTTTCAATTAGAAACTTGTCATCAGGAAAAATTTTGGTCACTTGTGATGGAAACAGGCAGTATTCCTGTTTTGATTTCCACACTTGCTCACACGGTGTTCCCCTGAGCGGATAACCCGTGTCGTTGTTGTCTGGCGTCTCACCAGCATGAGATAAGGTGTGAGCTCTGTAATGCCATTTGTCTAACTCGACGATGCATGTACAGCAGGTTTGAAAATGTGTATGCAGCACCAATGTGGCTCGATCATGTAACTCAGAGCCATCGAGCAGCATGAGCTCGTTAATGGTGTTTAGACTAACTGCATCCCTAGCCAATGATGTTTTAGTCATATGTCGTACTCTGTTTTTTTAGAATATGCACTTAGTGACTATGGTCGACATTGCGCAGTTTTGCCACTCGCAATGATGAGTACTTGAGACGCAAAAAAATAAAATATTGGTTATTCAGCGGCTTAGTTGCAGAGTTTTATGAGTACTTTTTTGTCTAGGATAAATTTGCTCTGGTGGACAATTGTGTGATGGAAATAGACGTAATCCCAATTTAGTTACCTAGCTTCATTCGTTAATTTTTCTTTTAAGTAGTTGAGAAATAAATGAGTTCGAGTGTGTTGATAATCAAGTTTAGGGTAATAAGCGTAAACCGTTGCTTGATCAACGGTGATATCGGGTAGCAAACGTACCAGATTGCCCAAACGTAGCTCTTCTTTGACCATCACGTCGTTGGTGACAATCACTCCCATGCCATTTTTGCCTGCATAGAAAAGTGCTTCTGGATTGGTTGTCGCGAAATTACCCGATACGGATAGGCGTTTGCCCGTTGAGGTTTTTAATTCGCGCGTTGTGTGTTCTCCCCAAATCAAGACATTGTGCTGTTGAAGCTGTTCGGCATATTTGGGCATGCCATATTTCTCAATATAGTTGGGAGAAGCATAAAAGCCGGCTCTATGTTCAAACAGTGGCGTGGCTTTAAAACTGAGGGAGTTGAGTTGGTCAATTTCTCGGCTGATGAATAAATCAAGGTGAAGTTCGGGCAATTGCCCCGGAGTTGTTGTGGTCAGTTGGATTCGAATGTCAGGGTAGCGCTGTAGAAATTCATCTAAATACTGCACCAAAAATTTTGAGCCCACAGAGAGTGTCGCCCCAATTTTTAGCAGGCCAGCGGGAGTTTGGCTGACAGATCGTGTTTCATCAACCACCGATTGCCAACTTTCAAGTTGTGCTTTTGCTCGCTCATAAAAGAGAGCACCCGCTTCGGTTTGTGTCACCGTTCGTGTGGTGCGCTTAAGTAACTGCACGCCAATTTTCTCTTCCAGCCAATGTACTCGTTTACTGATGGCTGAGCTGGTGGTATTGAGCTTACGTGCCGCGCCGTTAAAGCTGCCTTCTTCAACCACACGCATGTATGTTTTAACATTTTGTATCCAATCCATTGTTACCCTACTCATTCCTCATTGGAACTAATTCATTTCCTGAGTGCTTTATTATCAAATCTGAGTTGCCAATATATACTGAAAACGTATTTTGACACCACATCTACCGACGATAAGAGCTCACTTAGCAACCCATGAAAACTCTCGCTAGCACACCATTTAAAAAGACGCCGATGTTATTGGCGATGATGATCATTGCCACGGGCCAAGTTGGGGTGAGCATCTATTTACCTGCACTGCCGTTGATCAGCCGAGACTTAATGGTTGACCAAGCCAGTATTCAATGGCTCGTCACGCTCTTTTTAGTGGCGTTTGGAATGTCACAGCTTTTTTACGGGCCATTGTCTGATGCGGTTGGTAGACGCCCGACATTTTTACTCGGGCAGGGGATCTACTTGGCCGGTACAGTATTGTGTGTCTGTTTTTCGGATAATTTTCATGCGTTGGCTGCTGGTCGCCTACTGCAAGGGCTTGGCGCGGGAAGTGCTTCTGTTCTTGGCCGCAGTGTGCTGCGTGACAGTTATGATGGTCTGCAATTAACAAAGGCGCTTTCTTACATCGCCATCACCGCCTCAATTATGCCAATTATTGCCCCTGTGCTCGGTGGGTGGCTTGCCTTTCATTTAAGTTGGCAGTCCGTGTTTGTGTTCGTATTAGTGTATATCTGTACCATTTTTATTTTAGGTTGGTGGATATTGCCAGAAACGTTGCCATATGCGAAACATCGGTTTCAACCGAAGGCCGTATTGCATAACTACTTGCTACTCTTGAAAAATTCCCAAGTGCTGACCAGCGCCAGTTACAACTGGATCAGCTATTTATCTAGCTTAGTGACTCTGTCGGTGCTGCCTTTTCTTTTGCAAAACAAGTTGGGGTTAACGGCCGCCGATTATGGAACCGTAATGATCGTCCCTTCCGCGGGTTTGATGATAGGCAGTGTTGCCGTTAACTTACTCAATGATCGTTTTTCATCCCAACGTTTACTTGCTTTGGCGATTGTCATTATGGCTTTTGCCGGTGTTTGGTTACTGATAACACCGATGAGCGTGTTCAATTTAGTGTGGGGATTTACTTGGTTAACGATTGCGCAAGGTATCTCATTTCCATTATCCACCAGCATGCTGCTCGGGCCACACAAAACTCAAGCGGGCTCCGTGGCGGCTTTATCCGGCTCTATTCAAATGTGTTTAGCTGGATTCTTAGGGGGATACTTGGTGGAAAGATGGATCACGAGTCAAATGTCGCTAGGCTGGTTCTATTTAGCCACCAGTTGCGCTATGTTTCTGGTGTTGTGTTCTTCCTATCGTTTACATCAAAGCAAATTCGCTTGATGCTGCTTATGCCCTTCCGGTTTGAAGCGGTTTAAGTCTAGTTGTGCATTTGCATCGTACATGTCGGCACAAGAGAAATAATTTGAGGTATAATCTCGGTGACATTAATTCGACGGAAAAATCAATGCAACAAGATGAATTTCAAGCATTAGTCAAAAGCTTGTGCGAGCAAAAAACACTTCCTCAAGCGTTAGACATGCTGAAAGTATTTGAAGATCAAGATATTGCTGAAGCAGCCTTATCGTTAGTGGGCCAGTTCGCTTTAGCCGAAGTGGATGGAGAGCAACGCATTTACCACGTCGTGTTGCAAGAAAATGAGCAAGGTGAAGAAGAAGAGTTTGTCGAACACATTATGAATGAAGGCGATGACGTTATTAAGTTTGTTGCTTGGTTTTTTGAAACCATGTTTGAAGTTAAGCAGAAAGAGACTTACTTGGCTGCCGGTAAAACCTATAAGCAGCCTAAACGCGATTAACTGAAAATTAATTACTTAATTTTGTGACTCAAATCTTGTTTTTGTTCTTTTTTGGACTAATATACACCTTGTCAGGTAAATAAATTACATGTTGAGGTGACTCATGGGTTATGAATTAGGTGGTGCTTACGTTGGTCAACTGATCGCAAAAAAAGCGATGTATGATGCAATGCATGGCAAACCACAAGCAAAGAAAAAGTCTTTCATTAAAACGCTAGTGAAGAAATTCAGCAAATAGTGAATGCCTAAGAATTAAAAAGCCCTAGCTTGGTAACAAGCTGGGGCTTTGCTTTATTTACTGGGGTAAAAATGGCTGTGCAAATTCGTCCACCATTCGTCCACAAAGAGCCCGTATACCATTACTGACTAAAGAGTCGGCGGTTTCTGAGGCGTCAGTACTTTTTCTTATAAAGTAACCAGATACTCAGGGGGGGGCACTACTGACTTTTTTTGGTTAGCCAATCTTCCAATTTATCACACCCGCCGATATAGCGGCTTTCTAGCCAAATTTGTGGCACGGTGACGGGCGTTTTTTGACCGATGATGGCTTTAACTTCTGGGATCATCCGGTACAGCGCCGCACTTTCTTTGACGACATCATGATAGGTGTATTGAATTCCCGCTTCATCCAGCAATTTCTTTGCTTTTACGCAGTACGGGCAAGTGGCTTTTCCATACACAATATTGCCAGTTAACTCGTCACGTTGTGCCCACTCTTTGATCACCGATTGAACCAAAACACCTCGATTTAACGCTTCTCCTTGGCTGATCACTTTACCTTCAACGACCAATATTGGGGCGTGCCATGCGCCAAGTTTCAAGGGTTCCCACCAGTACGATAGCCAGTCTTTGACTTCTAACTTGATGGGAATGCCCTCCAGTTCATTGTTGAAGGTGTCAGTCAAAATGTCCTTGGTGAGCGTACACTCGCCGCAAGGGATGGTGACTTTAAATGGGCCCCAACTTCCAGCCCATCGGTATAGTGTGATTTTTATCGGTTTTGCCATCGTGTTTTCCTCAAGAAGCATTGCTTAGAGAATAGGAAAGGTTTGAGTGACTTTTTATTTCAACGCGAAGATTTTTTTGTTTCCCAGTGAGTAATAAAGGCCACTGAAGCGATAATGATGGCAGCGCCAAGCCATAATCGCCCGGGTGGTGCCCAGCCAAACACTAACCAACCCGCCAAAACATTCAGTGGCAGCTTCGCGTGATCAAAAGGTTGCACAAAAGATGCATCTGCCACCGCATAGGCTTTAACTATCGCCCATTGAGCCAGTGCTGTCATCGCACCCGCAAAAAGCAATATGAGCCATAGAGTGCTCCCTTGAGGTGTTTGCCAATCTGGTAAAGCGAGCAGTAGATTGAACGGTGTGATCAGTACTAAAAGGTAGACCACCATAGTAGACGGTGAGTCATGGGCAGACAGTTTTTTCACCATCAAAGAGTAACAAGCCCAAAAAAATGCCGCGCCAACAGGCAGCAACGATGCCCAGTTGAAATCGTCAGCCCAAGGTTCAAGGATGATCATCGCCCCGATAAAGCCAGTTAATGTTGCTCCCCAGCGTGCTGTACCCACTTTCTCTTTTAAAAAAAGGCCTGAGCCAATCGTTGCAAACAAAGGAGAGGTCATCAGCAGTGCAATACCTTGCCAAATGGGTACGGGATAGGCGAGTGCCCATAACCAGAGTTGTATGCCAATCACAGATAAAAACACACGGAAAATATGCATGCTTAAATGCTCGGTGCGCAGCGAGTAGCGGATCCCTAACGTTGATAAATACGGCAAAATAACGACTAACGCGATGGCATATTGAACCAGCGCCACCGTGGTAGATGACAGGCCATAATTGATACTGGCGACTTGAGCAAGGCTATTGACTATCGCAAAGGCGAGGCCTGCGATTAGCATCCAACTTGCCCCTTGGATTGGGTGGTGAAGTATTTTGGTCATAGAGAAGAGGGTTATAGAAAAAGTCGTTGAATCATACTGACTTATCAGCGTTAAACCAATCTTTGAAATGAATGGAGTGGTTCAATAAATTTGAGCAAGTGTTATCCCTGCTGATTTCCACTTGTCTGAAACGCCAAAAAATTTTGCGTATGGGCTGTGGTGATGGGATAAAAAAAGCCCCCTAAAAAGAGGGCGAAAGAACATGAACGGCCAGTGCTCTGCCTTAGCACTGAAAAGAAGCACAAACGCTGCCATGCATTTGTACTTATTACATAGCAGGTTGTGTGCCACATTTAACTTATTGAAAAATAGTGAAATTATATTTTTGGCTCTATGAAGAATGGTCTAGCCTAGTGCAATGTGTTTTATCGTGGTGCAATGCCGTCAAATAAAAAAGGCCAAGCGAGTGCTTGGCCAAAAGGATGATATCCTTAGGGAGTATATGCGTTCGTATAATTAAAATTAGAAGTTGTAACGTAGGCCTAGGCGAATAGAGTCTTTTGCATCATACGCAGTGCCGAGGTCTTTTTTATCTAGGTTGTTCATTTTGTAGGCAACGTAAGTGTAGATTGATTTATTGAAATCATAACGCCCTGTCAACTCAGCAAAATCACTTTTCGTCGTTGTGACGTTTGCAGTTTCATTTTCCGTTTTTTGATACACACCAATCAAGCGGAAGTTACTTGTGATTTTGTATTGCGCAGCAAATTCAATCCCGTTGAATTCGCTCTTCGCTTTATCGTCCAAATCCCCTTGTGTATAGGTCAGGCCTAAGTACAAATCGTCCAACGTGTAATTCACACCGGCAATAATTTGATTCGCCGCACCTTGGCCTGTGCCATTATCGTTGCTTGCGTAGCCCAAGCCTAAACCAAGGCCGATAGGTAAGTTATAAATTGCAGAAAGACCGAAGCCATCGGTGTCTTTTTCTTCGCCTGCAATAAAGCTTGCTTTCACATTGAGGGCATCAAATGTACCTGCGTAGAGGAAAGTGTTGTTGATTTGCTCATTACCTGCGTTGATGAACTCTTTTTGAGCGCCAGTATAAGTACCGATGTCTGACATTTGAGAAATTTGCACGCCAGCCGTATCTTGGCGGCCGACAGAAATAGCACCAAAATCAGCTTGTAAACCTGCAAATAGGTAACGTTGGTTGAAATCAGAATTTTTATCGTTGCTGGCGGAGGAATTAACCGTTTGCTCTGCTTCATAGGTTGCAAAACCTTTCAAAGAGTCAGAGATTTCTGTTGAACCTGTAATGTTCAAACGCGCACGGCTTTTGTTTTTCATCGTGCCTTCAATTTCTTTGCCTTTGTCATCACCACCGAAATCGCCACGAAATTCTGCACGTCCACCAACTTTAAGCTCATTTCCATCCGCTTTGTAAACAGTCGCAGCAAAAGAAGAACCTGATACCAATGCTGTAAGAATTGCGGTTGCGATTGTTGCTTTTTTCATTTTATTTACCTTATCCATAATCAATGAGCTTCAGTGCTCGAACGGTTTGATGTGAGTAAAGTAGATGTTTTAAATGAATGTTTAATTACTGATTCATGATGTTTACATGTTGTTCTTATTGATGATTTATTAAAGAGAATGTTATGTAGTGATGTTCAAAATAATCAAGGTGCCATGAATTTTGAGTCGAAGATCTTACTTTTATCTAATGAAGATGCAAATCCATTCACTCGCGCTGTAGATGAGGTAAACTCGACGATCTTAGTCATCTCAAGGAAGAGTATATGTATTCGGTTCGTTTGGATAAACAGAAGATAACCCCGTCTAAAGTGTTGTGTGTTGGTCGGAACTATATTGAACATATTCAAGAGCTTAATAACACAATGCCAGAACAAATGGTGGTGTTTAATAAACCCAATACGAGCATTACAACCACTCTATCCTCGTTTCACCAAGAGACGCTTCACTATGAAGCTGAAATTTGTTTTTTGATCAAAAAAGGTCAATACAGCGCGGTTGGTTTGGGGTTAGATCTGACTAAGCGGGTACTGCAATCTCAGCTTAAAGCAAAAGGTTTACCTTGGGAGCGGGCGAAAGCATTTGATGGTTCAGCAGTACTTAGCCGATTTGTGCCACTGCATGGTATCGACATCAATAAGTTGCAGTTAGAGCTATTCATCAACTGTGTTCGGGTTCAGTGCGGCGGTGTCAACCAAATGATCTATTCACCCGCCACCATTTTAGAAGAGCTGAAATCTTACACATCGCTGCGTGATGGTGACGTTGTGATGACCGGAACGCCACAAGGCGTTGGAGAAGTGCATTGTGGCGATCTCTTTTTAGGGCGTCTTAAATGTGGAGAGCAGACCTTAATCGAGATTGAATGGCTAGCGCAATAAAACTGATTTGCGCGATTCGGGCTGCGGTTATTATCAGTATTCACCGCAGCCTCTGTCTTTAATGGGCTAAGAGCGTTAAATTTAGCAAAAAGAAAGTCGCCATGCTGATGATCGTGGTCAGCAGGACATTCTTGGTTTTCCATGCAATCAGTCCCGCTAATGCTGCGGCCCACAAGTAGGGATTATGGCGATCAAGCCAAAGTGTTTGCTCTGACAGGAACACAATCGGAGCCCAAATAGCAGTTAATACAGCAGGGCTAGAATAAGTGAGTAAGCGCTGGATAACTGGGTTGAGACGCAGCGGTAATTTAGGCTCTAAGAACAGATAACGGCTCATAAAGACCAAAGCGGTCATGGCGAGGATAGAAAGCAGAATCATCGTTGGTTCCTCCTGCTAGAACAGAGTAAAACTTCAGAAACATAACCTGCACACATTGCGCCAATGCTTGCTAGCATTAAGCTACCTTCAACTTGCCAAAGAGTCAGGCTTACCGATAACACTAGGGCACTGATGACAGCAACGAGTATCGGTATGCTTTTAATGTTCGGAATGACAATGGCGATAAAAGTAGCCGCGACTGCGAATTCCAACCCCAACTCGTTTAAAGCGGGAATGTAGCTGCCAGCAATAATACCGACCAGTGTGGCCAAATTCCAAACTAAATAGAAGCTTAAACCTGCACCAAGCGCGTACCAACGGTTAAACTGTTTTTCATTTTGTTGTCCGCAGACCGCAAACAGCTCATCAGTGAGCAGAAAACCCAGAATTAAACGCCAACGTGTCGGGAGTGGGCTGATTTTGCTGCGCATGGAAACGCTGTAGAGAAAATGGCGAGAAGTGATGAAAAATGTGGTGATCAGCAGAGTCAACAGCCCTGCACCTGTTTTAAACATCCCCGTGGCGACGAGTTGCGCTGAGCCTGCAAATAAAACCGCAGAGAGTGCTTGGCTCTCTAATATGGTCAGGCCACTTTCAATCGCAAATGATCCTGCCAATAAGCCCCATGGTAAAACGGCAATGCTCAGCGGTAGCATGGCCAGTGCGCCTTGCCCAAAGAGGCGACCTCTAGGTTCCAAATGTACGTGGTTCAATAGTGTGCTATCCATAGTAATTCCTTTGCTGGAAGTGATGAATCTATCAAGCCACAAGGTTGGGTCAAGCGATTGTACAAAATTGCGCTTGCTATTTGGCTAAGAACTGTTTTGGCGTTAAGCCCATTGCACGCTTAAAGTGGCGATGTAGATGACTTTGGTCATGAAACCCAGATTCTTGCGCAGCATCTGAAATGGGATGACCACTTCTCAATAGTGTTTTAGCATAACGCAACCGCGCTTGAATTTGATAGGCATGCGGTGGGAAGCCATACATTTTTTGAAATGAACGAACCAAATGATAGGGGCTAACTCCAGCTAGTTTTGATAAATCTTCTAATGAGACATCGGCCTGAGGGAAGTCATCTAAGAATTCTTTAACCGTATAGAGCGACTGCTGAATTTTAGTTTTAGGTAGTGAGATAGGAGGACTTTTGGCATGACGTGCTACCAGTTTGGTTAGGGTCGCGTAAACTAATGTTTCGCGTAATAGACGGTTACTCGACTGCTCTAACGTATCAAAAACTAAACGAAATTGGTTTGCTAATTCAGGATCGTAGACTACGGGTTCTGGAAAATAAGGAGCGCATGAGTTAGAAGAACCTAACTCTTGAAGCACGGTACTAAATTGTTCTGGAAGTGGGTACATGGCTTTATAGGCCCAACCACCTTCTACAGCAGAATGGCCATTATGGACTTCTTCGGCATTAACCAAAATAATGCTGTCTTGTGGAGCAATATGATGACCACCGGTGCGGTAAAATCGTTGAGCACCGCGTTCAATAACTCCCACCGTGTACCCTTCGTGGCTGTGGCGCGAAAAGTTTTGTGTTTCGTATTGTGCATCGAGAAGCTCAATTCCGCCAAGTTCATTAGCGATATGAAACTTGGCTAGTTCTCTCTTTTTGCTTTTCTGCTTGGGCATTTCATATCCTACCTTTTTGCAACAACCAGTGTAGCCGATTTATTCAGAATGGTTTTGTACAAAATTGCGCATATCAGTGTTATCCACTGAAGGCAAAAGAGTGTCGCGATAGTGCGCAACCTAAACAGATGAAATAAAAATGCCGCCAACAATGAACTGAAGACGGCCTGTTATTTCGCTGTGCTTGTCCGGCAATCAGCGCTACAAGCTGTGTTGGTGTTCTGCGATGAGCATCGCCATTTGCTCGTCGGCTTTTTTCTCGGCGCTGGCGAAATCTTCTTCTGCTTCGAAGGCTCCGACGACCTCGTAATAGCATTTCAATTTAGGCTCAGTGCCCGACGGGCGCACAATCACTCTCGCTCCGCCTTCCAAGTGATAGGTCAATACATCGCTAGCAGGAAGTTGAATCGCTTGCGTTGTTCCATCGGCAATATAACGTGTGAGTGATTTGAGATCGTCGGTCATGAGCACTTTTCTAGCGGCGATTTCCGTTGGTGGTGTGGCGCGAAGCTTGTCACCGATCGGCGGTGAGTTAGGGTCTAACTTAATGCTACGTTGTGCATTAATGTAAAAACCGTGCTGACGGTAAATGGTTTCGAGTTGATCCCAAATAGTCTTACCTTGGCTGTATAATTCGGCCGCTAGTTGTGCAAATGCCACCATGGCCGAAAGGCCATCTTTATCCCAAACGGTTTGCCCTATGGTGTAACCCAATGCTTCTTCATAGGCGAATAAGAACTGCTGTTCATCGCTTTGTTGTTGCATCGCCACGTTGGTCAACCATTTAAAGCCAGTCAAGGTTTGGTAGTATTTTGCACCTTTCGCCTGCGCAATATTACCGAGTAAACTGGATGAGACGATGGTGTTGCCAACCAACTGCTTTGAGGCATCGGTTTTGGAGAGCAAATAGTCCCCAAATAGTGTGCCAACTTGATCGCCAGTCAGCATTTGGTATTGACCATCCGCGCGTTGTACGGCAACGGCAAATCGGTCGGCATCTGGGTCGTTGGCGCAGGCCAACTGGGCATTTTGGGCATGGGCTAACGCGATAACCATATCCATCGCCCCCGGCTCTTCAGGGTTCGGGAAGTTGACGGTCGGGAAACGGCCATCCGGCTCTCGTTGTTCCTTTACACTGATGACATGGGTAAACCCAGCGTCATGCAGCAAAGTCTCAGCCATCTCAGCGCCGACACCATGCATCGCGGTATACGCAATGGTAAGGCATTGCGGATCAGTGTGGTGGTTTAACAATGGGCTTTGATTGAGGGTACGACGGTAAGTTTGGTAATACTCTTCTGTTAGCCATTGCAAAAGGCCTTGTTGGTGCGCGTTATCTAACGGCATCAGAGAAATAGCTCGCGTTGCCGCTAAGTCGATTTCTGCTGCAATGCCTGAATCGTGAGGAGGAATAATTTGTGCGCCATTTTCCCAGTACACCTTAAAGCCATTATATTCGGGTGGGTTGTGACTGGCGGTGACTACGACAGCGGCGGCGGCATTAAAGTGTTTTACCCCAAAAGCGACTACTGGGGTCGGTGCCACTTTATGCGTGAGATACACTTTGATCCCCAGCGCGGCGAGTACTGAGGCGGTATCGTGTGCAAATTGCTGAGAATCTGGCCGGCCATCATAGCCAATCACCACCCCACGTGTTTTGGCATTGCTGACTTGTTGAATGAGGTAGTGCCCTAAACCCGTCGCCGTTTCTTGAATTACCAGGCGGTTCATACGATTAGGGCCGCATCCCACCATGCCGCGTAAACCCGCGGTGCCGAACTCAAGACGTGATTGAAAGCGAGCTTTTATCTCATCTAACTGATGCTGATCGACTAGTGCTTGTAGTTCTTGGCGAGTTTTAGGATCGGGATCTTTTTCTAACCATTCGGAAACGTGTTGCATCATGGTTTCACCTTCTTACATTCATGTTGAATTAATTCTAACTGATATTCATTCTCAATAATGGGGGCGCAATCGCTAAACATCGTTCTTATTTTGTTTCTCATCACGTGTTGCTTCTCTTTGATTGGTTGCGCAACTGACGCTGACAAATTCAGTGTTATCTAGTTAGAGTGATGAAGCGAGAGATGGCGTAAACTGCGTAGCTCGAGCCGCCTAAACAGTAAAGAGAGGCTTAAACATAAACCCAAGTATGCACCGCCCACTAACAACCATATTTCAAAAATAAGCCCAGAAGAGTTAGCGATTTCTGTGCCAACAAACGTCATTTCTTGAATTGAAATTAGCGATACAATCGAAGAATCTTTGACCAAAGAAATCGCTTGCCCAGCTAAAGCCGGCGTGATCGCCGCCAATACTTGAGGGGCAATGACGTATCGGTATTTTACCCATCGAGACAGCCCTAAAGAGTGCGCTGCTTCCCACTGACCTTGAGCGATTCCGGCCAAACCTGAACGAACAACTTCAGCGATGTAGGCCGATGAAAGCATCCCAATACACACAATTCCAGAGAACAAATTTTCCCATAGATGAGAAGGACCAAACAGCCAATGCTGAATGACATTGGTTGGCTCATGGTGTTCCCGTAGTAGGTTTTCTAGGCCCAACAACGGGATCAGTTGATTGGAGACAAAAAAATAAAAAATGAACACGAAAACCAGCGGCGGAATGTTCCTAACTAATTGCACAAAAGCGTTAGCCGGAATTCTGAACCACGAAAACTGAGAGTGGCGTGCTATGCCAAGCAGTGTGCCTAACACAAGGGCCAGCACCATCGCCCAGACACTTAAGCGCAAAGTAGCAACTAACCCCTGAAAGAAATAAGGGATAGCACCATGGCTCGTTGGGGTGAAAATCAGAGCAAAAGCTTCTTGCCAACGCCAATTATAATTCACCCCAAGCTCGGCTCGGTGTGTTAACCAAATAACAAAGCCTAACAGTACTACGAGTAACGCATAATCGAGCTTATTGAGCGATAATCGTAGCCATGGTTTAAGGTTCCGTTTTTCATACAGCATGGTTTTTGTTCTATTCACATCCGCCCCTCAGGCTATTGCCCTGAGACGATTTGGTTTTGCCAATCTAGCGTTGAGAACCAATATTCGTAGCGTTCACTTAACCAGCCGTCATTGGTTCGTTCAATAATCCATTGATCAAAAAAGGCTTTTTTATCCTCTTCACCTAAGCGAACGGCGAATGCTTCGTTCCCTTTGGATAACCGTTCATTAAAAGGAATGAACAGTTTGTCACTGTGTTTCACTGTTTCATGCTCAGGTTTAGGGCTTGATGCAATCACGGCGTGTGCTTGGCCGTTTAATACTTCTTGAAAGGCTTGTGCATCGTCATCAAATTGCAGAATTTTGGCTTTGGGGAAGGTTTCACGGGCGACTTGTACGGTGAATGCTCCGCGTCGCGCTGCGATAGTCACTCGACGAGAGTTGAAGTCTTCAATGGTGGAAAATCCTTTAGCGAGGGACTGATTAGCGGCAAGTTGTACTCCTGAATGTGAATAGGGAGCAGTGAACAGGACACTTTTCGAGCGCTCAGGAGTGATGGACATGCCACCGATAATGACATCAAATTTCTGTGCTAAGAGTGCTGGAATAATGCCATCCCACGCGGTCGGTACAAATTCCACTTTCCAACCTGAATCTTCAGCAAGACGTTTGGCAACATCAATTTCAAAGCCAATTAGGTCGCCTTGCTTGTCGCGCATTGCCCAAGGCACAAACGTAGACATACCCACACGCAATGTGCCTCGTTCAGTGATTTTATCAAGGCTAGGCGTTTCACTGGCAAAGGCGGGTATGGAAATGGTTATCCCTAGTAACATAGTCAACCCGAGCGATAGAGCGGCGATAGCCTTCAATCCAGCGCGTTGCCACGTTTTTGGTGCAGATTGCTGCATGATGTTCTCCTTTTAAGGATGATTATTGAGTGCGCCATTGCGCCCCGAGTTTGTGTTCTAACCATGCTGAAAACCCTGATAAAGACAGAGTTAACAGTAAATAAATTGCAGCGACGGTAAACCATATTTCAAATGGCATCGCCGTTTCTGAGACAATATTTCTACCTTGAGTGGTTAAGTCAAAAATAGCCATCACACTGACGATAGACGAGTTTTTAATTAATGACACGACTTCATTGGTCAGTGGAGGTAATGTACGTTGGATAAGTTGCGGTAAGATCACATCAACATAGGTATAAAAACGAGAAAGCCCTAATGTTCGTGCCGCTTCAAACTGTCCCTTCGGAATGCTGTTTAAACCACCACGAAACACTTCGGCAGTATAAGCGCCTTGAAACAGTGCCAAAGCTAAAATGGCAGTAGAGAAGCGATCTAAGCCCAGCACTGGGCCAAACACAAAATAGAGCAGGTATATCTGCACCAGTAGCGGCGTGTTGCGGATAAGCTCAATATAAATATTGGCCAGCCAACGCCCTACCACTGAATTGGAAAGCTTCAACAAAGCGGTTGTTAAGCCAATGACCAGCGTAAAAAATAGGCTGACCGTTGAGATTTGCACCGTAACGGCTAACCCTTCGAGCAGTTCCGCGGGCCACCATTCACCCTCGTCGTAAAAAGCGATGAAATCAGGCACACGATACCATTGCCACTGGTAACCCATAGCATGTGCGCCAGAATCAAGTAGCCATACCATCCCCGCAAGCAATAGAACTATCTGTACTAGAGCGGAGAAGATCGGTTTTATCATTACTTTTATCATCAATGGCTCAATATTTGGTTGAGAAACTGTTGAGTTCTTGGGTGTTTTGGTTGGCGAAATATCTCTTCCGGCGTAGCGATCTCGAGAATTCTTCCTTCATCCATAAAAATGACGCGATCCGCTACTTTTCGGGCAAAACCCATTTCATGAGTGACGCACATCATGGTGATGCCATCTTGAGCAAGATCTACCATGACATCCAGCACCTCCTGGATGGTTTCAGGATCGAGAGCTGAAGTGGGTTCATCAAACAATAAAATTTCTGGTTGCATACAGAGTGAGCGTGCAATGGCAACACGCTGTTGCTGACCGCCAGATAATTGCACTGGATATTTGTCAGCTTGGTCAAGAATATTCACTCGCTGTAAAAAATGGCTCGCTCTTTGTCTTGCGGCTTGCTTACTCAATTTCAGTGTACGAATTGGAGCTAAAATAAGGTTTTCAATCACCGTCAAGTGAGGGAAAAGGTTGAAATGCTGGAAAACCATACCGATTTTTCCCGCAGGCTGTGTGATGTCGGAATGGTTGGATTTCAGGGTGATCTTGCCCGCGGTGATAGCTTCTAACCCATTGACCGTTCGGATTAATGTTGATTTCCCTGAGCCTGAAGGGCCACAAACGACTAAAATTTCCCCTCGACGAACCTGAAGAGTAATGTCTTTCAAAGCGTGAAAATTATTGTACCACTTGTTTACTTTTTCAAACTCTATCGCATTCATGGTTGAATATCTTGTTGCTATTTTGTTATCACCTACCTTAGCAATATCAACGAGATAATGCACCTACGAAGCTCATATTAGCGTTAATTTGTGGGTTCCAGCATAAAGGTGTAACTATTTTTTTACGCAATGATAATTCTGTAAAAAAGTAGCCAATATTGCCTTTTGTTGAAAATAATGATTGAAGTTGTGGTTTTTAGTAGATAAGTTACAGGGGAGAGCCGAAAGCAAGGCTGCGTATAGATCCAACCTGTCCGTTGTTCGGTAGGCAGTAGAAAAGAATAAGGAAGAAGTAAGCAATGTTTCAGACTGATGATGTAAAAATTAAACGAGTTAAAGAGTTATTACCCCCTGTTGCGGTTCTAGAGAAGTTTCCAGCAACAGAAGTTGCTTCTTCAACCACATTTCAGGCTCGTGAAGCCATTCACAATATTCTACAAGATAAAGATGACCGTTTATTGGTGATCATTGGCCCATGTTCAATTCATGATCCTCAAGCGGCTGTTGAATATGGAAAACGTCTTAAAGTGTTACGTGATGAACTAGGTGATCGCCTTGAAATTGTCATGCGTGTCTATTTTGAAAAACCTCGTACGACCGTCGGATGGAAAGGGCTCATTAACGACCCTTATTTAAATGATACCTATAAAATTAACGATGGTTTACGCATGGCGCGTAAGTTACTGCTTGATTTGACCGATATGGGGATGCCAACAGCGAGCGAATTTTTGGATATGATCACACCGCAGTATGTGGCTGACCTTATCAGTTGGGGTGCTATTGGTGCTCGTACAACAGAATCTCAAGTTCACCGTGAGCTCGCATCGGGTCTATCTTGTCCGGTTGGGTTCAAAAATGGGACAGATGGCAATATCAAAATCGCTTCTGATGCGATTCGCTCTGCCAGTGCATCGCACCATTTCTTGTCGGTCACTAAGTATGGTCATTCGGCCATCATTCAAACGGCAGGCAACCCTGATTGCCATATCATTCTACGAGGTGGTAAAGAGCCAAACTACAACGCTCAACATGTCGCGGCTATCAAGCAGGAACTAGAAATCTCCGGTTTACCACAAAAAGTGATGATTGACTTTAGCCACGCAAACAGCTCTAAACAGTACCAGCGTCAACTGGTGGTATCACAAGATGTGAGTGAGCAGATTGCATCGGGTGAACATGCTATTTTTGGTGTGATGATTGAGTCTCATCTCGTTGAAGGACGTCAGGATCTCGTGGATGGTTGTGCGGCCACTTATGGTCAATCGATTACGGATGCATGTATTGGCTGGGATGACACTGAAGTGGTATTGCGTCAGTTGGCTGGTGCGGTAGAGGCGCGTCGCGCACGCTAAATATGGCGTCACTCTATAATATAAAGTATCAACAGAGCTCCCGATTCGGGGGCTTTTCTATTTAGACTCAGCTCTGATCGCGTCACTTTAAGCGCTATGGTTGTGAAAAGTGCTCAGATAATGCTGAACGACGATTTTTACTTGGGTCGCCGTTTTCATCGTTTTCTACCGTGCTTTCATAGCCTTGTTTGATAAAGCGTTGTAAAGGCATGACAGGTTCAATGCGCTTGAGTTGAGGGGAGTTTGTTGTCCCAGCAAGTTGGTAAATGGTCACGCCACTACCAGTGTTAATCACAATTTTATCCCCATCATATTCAAACTGAGTGCTGACTAAGCGATTATTTCGAAACACGCCATTTGAATTGAGAGTGAGAACCTCAGTGCTATAACTGGGTGTACCGATTTCGATCCATGAACCATAGACATTTTTGGGGCTTGTATACTCTTGATAGCTCACTAAAAGTAAAGTGGCAAAACTAGCTGCGATAGTGAACAGCACTATCCAAAAAAGACTTTTTAATACCCACTTTTTTTTCATAGGGTGACCTGAAGAGGCTTTATTTGCATGCGTGAAACCCTTAACTGCCATTCCCACTCCATAACGTAAGCAATCAGCGACTAGTACCGGTAAGGCTAACCAATTAAAACAAGGTTAGAGAGTGGAATATGTCGTGTGGTTTAGCAAATGTCACACTGGAAAATATGATCTTTTTTCCAAAACTAGTACTAATGGATGACAAGATGAACATTGCATCATGAATTTTGTTGACTTACCGATCAGTATAGGTCGCGTTTCACTATTTGTTTAATCCCAATTGCCACTTGTGTATTTTTACGATTTCAGATAAAACGGCTTACAAACGTGTTATTCACCATATTTTGGTGGTTTATTTTACAAGGAAGAGAAATGATCAAAGAAAACACATACTTCGATGGGGCTGTTAAATCTTTAGGTTTTGCTCACCAAAGTGGTGACAGTTCGGTGGGCGTAATGGCTCCTGGCGAATACACCTTTGGCACGGCCGCTCCTGAGCGTATGACAGTCATCAAAGGTTCGTTAACGATAAAGCGTTTAGGGGATGAACATTGGTCTACATTTAAAGCGAATGAATCTTTTGAAGTCGCTGAGAATTCGTCCTTTGATTTGAAAGTTGCCGAAGCAACAGCTTATTTGTGCGAATATTTGTAGTTGAAATAGGGCTTAAAAGCCCTATTTCTTATTGAGCTGTTAAGCCAAATTTTGCATAGATGGCTTCGATCCTTCCACTTTTTACCATTTCAGACAGAGCGTTTTGTAATGCATCCGCTTGTGGATGGCTTTTAGGCATACCGTAATAGTTGCCGATAGTGTTTGGATAGTAGTAGGTTGCTACTTGGTAGTTACTAAAATTGATTGTTTTTAATTCCACTTCTAGCGCAGGTAAATCCAATACGATAACGGTATCTATTCTCTTTGCCTCTAGCATTCTTGCTAGGTTGAAGTCATCATTAACAACCGTTCTATTTATCTCTTTGTCTTGATCAAACGCTTCGAAATAAGCGGTACCTCTTTTCACACCGACATTCAGCTCTCGTAAATCTTGATAATTGTTGATTGCTGGCCCATCACTGCGAGTGACAAAAACAATATTCCGTGTTTGCTCACTTATAGGACCGATAAAGCGAACAAATGCTTCTCTGTCTGCTGTTCGTATGACACGTGGAACAATGTCAACAGTACCATTTTCTAAAGTAGCAAGGCTGCGAGGAAATGGAATGTTTCGCCACTCGATATCGAAGCCTATATTTTTTGCTGCTTCTTCAATGATTTCCTTTAATGGACCGCTGATTTTTTGACCATCTGGACTGATCACCATTTCTGGTGGTCGATGCCTAAAATCAGCTTTAAGGGTGTTAGCAAAAAGCGTTGAGCTGATCAGCACTGCTGCCAATGAAATGAGAATATTTCTAGTCAATACCCACATATTTCGTGCCTCTCGTCAAATTTACTACTTGAGTATAGGCAAACTTTCTGAGAACCCCAAAATGACACTTAAGATCAGCCGGATGGCTACCCTATGATTAATACTGTTCAAACAGACCTGAGTTGTAGTCTTTAATTGCTTGTTCTATCTCAGAAAATGAGTTCATTACAAACGGCCCATAATGCACTACAGGTTCATCAATGGGTTGCCCCATTAGCAACAATACTCCGCTCGTATCATTGGCTTTTAATGTTAAGAACTCACCTTTTGAGAGCAACGCTAGCTCGCCTTGCTTCAACACTTTACTGCCTAGCTGTGCATTGCCTTTGTAGGTAAATGCCATGACATTAAAGTGATTTGGAGTGGCGATCTCTAATTGGCTACCCGGTGTTGCTCGCCAGTCGGCCACGCTCAATTTAACGCCCGTTTTTGTTAATGGGCCTGTTACTATCTGGTTGCCACAAGTGACATCACCTGCAAGTACTCTCAGCAGGCCTGCCTCTTGGGAGTGGTATTCGGTAATGGTTTCGGGTTGAAAGTCGTGGTATTGCGCTGGCGCCATTTTTTGGCTAGCAGGCTGATTGATCCAAATCTGAAAACCGTGCAACTGACCTTCATTCATGATTGGCATCTCGCTGTGAATAACACCTCTTCCTGCGGCCATCCATTGGGCACCACCAGAGCGTAATTCACCGACATTACCCATATGATCTTGATGTTGGAAATGCCCATTTAGCATATAAGTGAGGGTTTCGATTCCTCGGTGTGGATGAGGAGGGAATCCGCCAATATAATCGGCTTTTTGATCAGATTCAAATTCATCGAGCATTAAAAATGGTGAAAAATTAGCGTTGTTAAAGCCAGCAACGCGGCTAATTTTTACGCCATCTCCATCCGAAGTGGGTTGTGCGGGGATTATCTGTTTTATTTCACGTTGCGTTAGCATAATGATTCTCCTTGTCGGTATAACATCAGTCTAAGACAAGGTGCTGATAAAGAAGAGCGCTGTGTTTTGAAGGTCTTCATCGAGAAATTCGAACATATCTTGAGGGGGGCTATAATTAAAGTAGGTTGGATCACGAGGAGGATGCCCAATGTCTATGTTGCCCAAACATGAAGATCAGAATCCGCATTATGATCCCAAAGAGGATTTTACGCTTGAGCAGATGCACCGATTTACCAAGGTGGCTAATCAAGCGCAGAAAAATCGCGATACGCTTGAACAGCTCAGTGATAAAGACGTTTCCATTGTTGAAGCAGCAAGGCGTGCGGCAATGAGGCCGGTGATTCACCCTAAACCAAATAAACCTAATACAGCACGCTACGCCGCATGGATGGTGGTGGTATGTGCAGTAGGTTTGTGGATTATGTATATGACTCGCTAGCTTTCTTTATTGGTGTCACTGTTGCTGAATGGGTTGCAGTAGATGCTTCAGTATGGTCAAGTGAAATATGTTGGTAATACTGATATTGATTTTTGCCGTTGTGTTTTGCTGCGTACATCGCTTTGTCTGCGCACCGAGTCAGCTCGGCCAAGTTATCAGCATCGGAAGGAAACAAAGCAGCGCCGATGCTGACGGTGAGGTTATTGATCATTTCTGACCCTTGATATTTATCCTCAAACAGATAACAAATCCGGTTGAGAACGCCATCCAAATCCTTAACCGTTTTGATATCGTAAAGTAGTAGCACGAACTCATCTCCGGCAAATCTCGCGATGGAGTAATCGTGTTTATCGGTCTTCCGGTCTTTATTTCGGACGTTGTTTTTTAAACGATTGGCGAAATATTGCAAGACTCGATCCCCGACCTCATGTCCGTAGCTGTCATTAATGGATTTGAAATTATCAATGTCTAGAAAAACGAGTGCGGTGATGGTCTTTTTATCAGTCTGCTGGGAGAGCTTTTCCCGTGCCCAAGTTTCGAAACTCCAACGATTGGCGAGCCCAGTCAGTTGGTCGGTGTAGGCAAGGTCTTCAATTCCCTCTTGATAAAGATGCTGGATATAGCAAACCGCTTTGTTGTAGTAGTAAGAGGAAATATGACACATGCAACAGAGTGCGATGAGACTGAGAAAGAACCGATCTATGGGGAGATATTGAGGAAGAATATCGGCTCCGGAGAGTTGTACTGATACGCCAATCAGCATAAAGAAACTGCAGCTAAAAACTAAGCCTATACGAAAGTCATTAATGAAGATCACCGCCGCAATAATTGGAAACAACCACAGCACATTGCCGACCATATGCTGTCCATATAGTAGTAATATGACCCCTTTTGTTAACAAGATGGCACTGAGGAATAAATCGGCATAGGAGGTGTTATCAGAGTGATGGTAGAAATAAAGGTAATTAGAGGCAATGGCGATCAAGCATAATAAATTAAAAGTGCTCAGGTAATATTGCTGTTCAAGAAAATGAAGAATGCCATAAAAGGCGAAAAGTAGCACAGACACAAACGAGCATAAGGCAACGACCCTACGCTTGCGTGACGCTCGCATATTGGCCATCTCTTCTAAATGTCTACCTACCAGTTCAGTCATACTCGATCTCGATGCTATCCTAAAGTATTAGATACCGAGTTAAGTCTAGAATAAATAACAGAGTTTTGCGGACGAAGTGCATGTAGTAAGTTGAAAAATACAATGGCTAATCATTTGGCGTTTTCGTTAAGTCATTAGGCTATTAATAATCGGTGATCAATGGTCTTATAACTTATTGTATTATCAGCATGTTTTGTCGATTATTTTAACGTTGTCCAAATAAGCCATTATTTAAGCCATTATTTTTTTATAAAAAAATGAATATAAGCAAATGTGGATATAGCAAAAAAATCTAAGCCGTCCTGTCGTTACATTACAAATTTAGTTACATCGCAAATTCTTTTTTGATCCAACTTCTTAGCACTAAGATACTCTCTTGTTTCAGTTGCTCTTTGGCACAAACGAAGTAGTAGTCTTGATAGGGATTAGTCACTGCGGAACCGAGTTCTTGTAGTAGGCCTAACTTGATGTCATCTTTTACAAAGAGGCGATGGGTAACGAAAATACCTAATTGGCGGATAGTTGCTTGTACGGCTTGTGCTGAAGAAACAAATGATAGGTTTTTGCGACTTTCTGGCATGCTAAGTTGATAAGCATCGCACCAAATTTGCCAGTCTTTTTTGCGGCGCTCGTTCACAGCGATAATCGCTGGGTGGCATTTAAGTATGGATGAAAGCGTCTGCTTATCACCTTGCTTTATGAGGTCAGGTTTTATGAGTTCAGGGCTGCATACCAGCACCAATTCATCTTCGGCAAGTTTCTCACAATAGTAGTCTTGCCACTCATCTTGTTTACCATGAACAATCGCGATATCAACGTTCTCTGATGTTAGAGAAAAAGTGCCTGTTAAACTCGATATTCTCACGTCTATATGTGGCGCATGCTCTTGAAAGCGGTTAACTCGTGGTATCCACCAGTGCAGCGCTAATGAGTTGACCATGTTGAGTGTCAGTCGGTTATGGCGCTCATCTCTCATAAGCACTTCAGTTGCTTCAACGATTTGCTCCAAAGCAGGCGCAATTCTCCGATAGTATTTTTGACCAGCATTATTGAGTACGACGTGACGCCCAACGCGATTGAATAGCGGCTGGTTTAGCTGGTTCTCTAATGCTTTTATTGATTGACTGACGGCTGAATGACTAACATTAAGGTGCTTTGCTGCATCCGTCATGCTGCCTGTTTCTGCTACGGCAATAAATGAGTAGAGTGACTTGAGCGGAGGTAGTTTTCGCATTGGTAAGTTTCTCTTACAGGTTTGGTTAATATTACTCGTTATTTTTCCTTTCGTCATTGTTCTATGATGGCTGTACTAGAGGAGAGTTGTATGAACCCACGAATTTTAGCCCCATTATTTATGTTGTCCTCCACATTTAGCTTGTCATTGACAGGGCTACTGTCTAAGTTTCTTGCACATGAGATACCGCTACAAAGTCTCAGTTTTCTCCGATTTTTACTCCCCGCGCTTATATTGTTGGGAGTAATGAGCTTGACTCATTTCCGTTTTCCTCCCAAAGGTATGAAACGGGCTCTGTGGGTTCGCTCAGTATGCATTGCAGGCTGTCAGCTCTGTTTTATTTACTCACTTCAGCACCTTTCTTTGGTGGAAAGTGTCGTATTGTTCAGCACTGGTCCACTGTTTATTCCTTTGTTAGAAAAATTAATATTTGGTGTAGTGATGAAAGCAGGCACGGTTGTGAGCTTGGCCATTACATTTATCGGGGTGTTACTGCTGGCTGGTGATGTTTCGGGCATCCATTTACGAATGGAGTTATTGGTCGGTTTACTTGCGGGAGCGCTGAATGCGGGATCGCAGTTAAGCTTGTATCGAGCGACGAAAAGTGATATGCGATCTATTGATATCAATGCTTGGACGTTTGTGTGTGCATCAATCTTATTACTGCCTTTGTTATTGCTTCCTACCGCGGACGCGAATGTACTTCAACAAACCTGGGGCAGCTTGCAGCAGTTAGTCGTGGTTACTGCCTTGAGCGGAGTTTCTATATTAGTCATCAACACTCAAATTTTTCGAGCCAAAGCCTACCGTCTGGCACACTCTGGCTCGCAGCTCGCTCCGTTGATTTTTACCAATTTGCTTTTTACCGCATTATGGCAACAGTTGTTTTTTAATGTGCAGTACTTGCCAACACAAATGGTAGGGTTGGGCTTGATTGTGATGGCAACTTTTACTGGAATTCTTATCCCGAAGCTATTTAAATCCTCAGTATCGTCAAACCAGCTTAAATCAGCTTAACCCGCTTATTGCTACTGTCTGATGAGCCCATAAGGCAGGCTAGAAAATACCTTAGGATTATTTTTCACTGTGGGCGCTTGGTTGGTTTTCTGCCAGTCAAGTAACATAATGGCAAGTACATTGCGGTGCTCTCCGTCGGCAAGGTCAAACACACCTGAGGTAGAGGGGATCATCCCTTTCTTTTTATCAATCGCTTGTTGAATTGCGAGACGAGTTTTTTCTACAACAGGATCTTTTTCTAAACCTGCGAGTAGAAAAGTGATCCCAACTTCAGCAACCACATCTTCCTTCGCTCTTAGCAAGATAGTATCGATGTTATTGCGAAAGTAGTCGAAGATCCATTGATGCTGCTGCTCTTTAATGGGATTTTGATAGTATTCTGAATCGGCAAAAATAATGTGTGTCATGCCATACAGCTTATTGTCATATTGTTGCGCGGAGAGTGCTTTATCAGCAGAATCTGGGTATGTTTTCCTAAAGCTATCAATGAATGGTTGTACGACATCTTGTTCACCTAACTGGCGTAACCAATAGACTTGGTTAGCAAGTTGTGCGGCCCACGCTTTAATCATTTCTTCATCAGTGGCGTACTTAGTAAAATCATAACGGCGGATCACTTGGCGCAAAAGCTGATCTTCTTTATGTTTCAAACCATATTCGTTGGCACGGGCCATAGAGCCTAATAGGTCGACGCCTAAGTAGAGGTATTCTGGCATATGTTTAGTGGCGATATAGCGTAATTGGCTGCGTTCATCTTCGTCATCGAGGTATCCAGCCAAACGTTGCTCAGAGTAGAGAAAAACCTGTTCAGCAGTTGAAACTTCTGCGGAAAATTGATTAAGTCGGCTCGCCACGCGAGCAAGATCACTCCACACCGCTGCTGAATATTTAGGGTCTAGAGTTTGGCGATACATCCGTAACCCATAGTGCCCCTCTTTGAATGCCGGCAATGTGAAAAGTTGCTCTTCATAGGTTTGACGAATAAGCTCCGCAGATTCAGAAAAAGTGTTATTCGTTGTTGATGCTGGCTCTGCATAGCCAGAGGCAGGCAACCATAATCCAATGGCTAATCCCAGAAATAGGCCACTCTTTTTTAATAACATGATGAAAATACACCTCTAAGCTAATATTCATAATAATATTAGCATTTCATAGATTTATTATTGTTGGTGATATGTCAGGTGTGCGTAAAATGACCGCTTTGAGCCGTCATTAGGATAATGCGTTTAGCTGATTGTGCTTTTTACGCTATGCAAATTGATGAACTAAAATCTTACTATGTTAGCAAAAAGATACGAATTCATTTGATTATATCAACAAATTTGTAATTAATTTGGGTATTCCCTCATTGATTACGTTAATCTTAAGTAAGAAGCACTATTCTAAATAGAGCAAGTAAAACCATACACATGTAGTGATCGCTACAGGCTAGTGAGGGAGAGTTGCATGAGATATATCTCAGGCAAACAGTGGTCTGTCAATTTGCTTCTCGTTGCCTTCATCATTTTTTGTGGAGGGTTGATCGAAATTATCAATTTCAATCAACGAAGTTTTATCCGAGATAATCTTCAAACCAGAGCAAAAGAAGAGCTTTCGATTATTCGAGCTCAGTTAGAAGCTGCCATTTTGTCTGACATCTATGTAGCAAATGGGTTAACCAGTTTAATTGCGATTAACGCCCATTCTCAGTTCGAAGATTGGGAGAAAATTGCCGCTAATATTTTACGTGAAGGTAAACACTTACGTGTCATTGGACTTGCACCCAATGATGTGATTCGTTACATCTATCCATTAGCTGGTAATCATCAAGCTATAGGCCTTGACTACCGCACTATTCCTGAACAATGGAATGCAATTGTGAAAGCGAGAGAGATCCAAGAAATCTTCATCGCTGGTCCAGTGGACTTAATCCAAGGTGGTCGAGGCCTTGTGGCTCGGATTCCTATATTTACTGACCCTCCTGATAACCAGCAATATTGGGGAGTATGCAGTGTCGTGATCGATTTAGATTCGCTATTACTTTCCACTGGCGTTGAACGTTTTACTCACCGCTTTAATTTGGCGATACGCGGAGTAGACAGTACTGGTTCGGAAGGCGAGGTATTTTTTGGTGAACAAGAGGTGTTTACGAAAGCTTTTGCAAAACAAAGTGTTCATTTTCCCTATGGCGGCTGGGAAATTGCTGTCGCGCAGAAAAGCGATGTTTTAGGTCAAGTGCCTTGGTACCAGGTCCACATTGTACGGCTGTTAGGCTATCCGATCTTAATCTTGTTGGTTGCGGCGTTTATTACGATATATCGCTTGTACTCTATTGCTAATGAAAGAGCACTTCATGATGAATTAACTCAGCTTCCCAACCGTCGTTATTTCATGTATACGCTTGATCGATATTTTGAACAGGCTATCAAAATGGACCAATCGGCTGGTTTTGTGATCCTCAACATTGATATTGATAAGTTCAAATCGATCAATGACACCTATGGGCATGCGGCGGGTGACAAGGTGTTGATTGCTTGTGCGGAGCGAGTGAAAAGCGTATTGCGTTCTTCGGATTTAGTTGCACGTATTGGCGGTGATGAGTTTCTGGTTTTGCTGTCTCGAGTATCGAGTAACGATGATATTGAGCGGATCAGTCTCAAAATAAAAAGTGCGTTGTGTAATGCGCCAGTCATTTATGAGCAGCACTTAATTAACCTACATGTCAGTGTAGGCGCAGCCGCATTTAGCCCAGAATTTGATAATGTGGATGCGATGTTGAAACTGGCTGATGAGCGGATGTATCAAGAAAAGAGGCAGCAGTACTACTAAATTATTTATTCATATTTGCATTTTGAAATTTAATTGCAAAATGCAAATTTATTATGCGACACGTTGTAATGAAACCGCTCATAAAGTAGACAGATAAGGTGTTTTTTGGCAGTTTTAAAGTTGGCATGCATTCTGCTATATAGTAAGTGACCCTTCTAAGCCGAGGGTCACCTAGCCAACTGACGTTGTTAGTGAACCTTATTTTTGTTCACACTTATTAATAGCCAATCATACTTTTTGTGATTGGCTTTTTTTATTTTTATGCTCTGCAACTAGCCAGCACATTTCTCATAGCAGCTTGGTTTTCTTGGACAGACAGCACCGCGTGAGCAGATTAAGCGCGCATTATTTTCAATTCCGCGTTCAATCCAATTAATATTAAGAATTTTAGCAATAGTCGTGAGATCTTTTTTAATATGTCTTGGAATAAGAGAGCTTCCGCCGTTGCTGACGCATAACGCTTTGAGCTCCTCAGCAATTGAGTGAGCATCCCCACCTTGTGCATTGATGGCTGGATTCAAATCTATCCCAGCGCATAGCACTCGATTATTGCCTGCTGGATCGGTCATATTGACGGATTCACAGCAATATATTCTCGGCTCATCACCTACATTCAAAATCGAAATTTGCGCAGAGCTGCCACTTTGCGGCTCTGAAAGACGTCTAAACACGGCCCAATGCTGGCAAGGATCATTCACTTTACGCATATTTCCCCACGGTAGAGGGATCCCATTGCCACGATAAACCGCTTTTAATTTGCCTTCACCATAAGCATCGAAATAGTGCCAATGCGGATAGGGTGACACGACCGTCATGCGCCTCATCGCAACAGAAGGAGAAACCCCCGCTTTCAAATGTACATCGATTTCGTAACCGCTGCGATCAAGAAGTTGTCGATAAGGCACTTTGGGGCACAGCAGTGCGCCAGCAAAAAAACTCGATTCAAAATCTCGCCATGCCTGAAGGATATCTTGGGAATTTAATTCACAGGTGGCGGTGGCATCAGGCGTTTCTTCCCAACTGTTTGTGTGGCCAACCGTTAAGACACTTTTTAGTCCCTCTTTGCTGTGCAGAATATTGTGGCCAATATACACCGCGAGGTCGTACTTTAGGCGAGTTGGGTACTCACGTAGAATTTCATTGAGGTAGATCGTGCATGGTGGTTCAAAAAAAGAGGTAATAAGTTGTTTGGCGCTAACACCAAGCTCATCAACAACATCTTGCGGGGTTCTCGTGACCCAGCGGATAACCAAACCAAGGCTTTTGGCGATGTCGATAAGATCTTCAACAGCTAAGTTTAAGCGTTTTAAACCCACTTCTTCTGCTGCTCGCTCAAGATCTGGGAAGTGGTTTTGTAAACTCTCTTGGTGAGCGCGGATCAATAGATGAGCAAACTGTTTGCCAGTGATCCCAGTTTGGGAAAGCATCTCTGGGATCGCGATTTGTAAAATATCATTTGAGAATAAAAAGCTAGGTTCAAGAGCCATACCGCTGATCCCACCTCTGTTACCCTTGTCAGGAGTAATATCCGTTTGACCTGGTTCATCATCTAAAAACCAAGCGGGATCTTTTTGGAAAACTTGGGCAATGACCTCCAACATATCAACACTAGGCACCCGTTTTCCACGCTCAATCATCGAAAGGTATGAAACGGAGGGGGCGTATTCTGGGTTGATACGAATACAGCGTGCCGATAAGTCTTCCATCGTTAGGTGATTGCGCTTTCTTAAGTTTCTGACTTTTGTCCCTAAGAAATGTGACTGACGAACTAAGCTTTTTGATAAGGCCATTTTGTAAAATTCACACTGTAAAATTTTTGTTGTGAAATTGTAGTAAAAAATTGGTTAATCTACCAAGTAAGCAAGGTCACAAATTTGCACAAAGGTTAAACGCAAGTTTGGAATAATTGCTCTAGAACACAAAATGTTGAGTTACCTATAAGGAAAAGACGATGAATATGCTGACATTCGATAAAACAGAAATCCAAAAACTAGATAAACCCTTTATCGCTGAAGCCGTCTTCGCCGTCGAGACTATCAGTGCTAATCAACAAAATGAAAAGCAGAGTAGAGCGAAGCAACTACTCGATAGATTGTTCCCTTTGGCGATGGGCTCTCATCAAGATGTGACCAGTTATGTGATCGATTACCGCCATGTGTTGGCTTATTTCAAGGATGGGCGTCATAGTGGTTTGAAGCATCCAAAACATTTTGTTGCCTTCAATGGTGAAAAGGAGTCACCATGTTCGATCTTGTTCCGTGATGGAAGTGGTAGCCATGTTGAAGTGATGTTAGGCTGCACTAAAGGGACTGGGCGCGTTGAACTGATAGAGATTAATGATATTCAGTTAGAAACGTGTACCACATTTACCCAATCGGTGGAAGAAATGCCCTTCGCTGCAATGCGCCACTGGGTAAGCCTAGTCAAAGGTGATGAAAAGGGTAAGCCTCAAGCTTGTAGCGAAGATAAGGAGTACACCGCAAAAGATGGTGAAGACTATTACTTAAACTACAGTTTTAACCTTGCTTAGGTTATAGATGCGTATTGGGATTAAATGGGGCGTGGCGCCCCTTTTACTTTTCTATCCATAAATTGAGGTTTATGGAAATTGTGATTGCTTTTCAGCTACCCATAAGAGGTTGAAGCGATTAAAGCGGCATAACACGGTTGCGGCCTAATTGTTTTGCTTCATAGAGCAGTTTATCTGCTCTTTCTATCAAAGACTCGGACGTATCACCTAGTTGTAATTCTGTCACACCAAAAGAGGCAGTAATATTACCAACTTGGTTTCCTGAGCGGCGATCCTTCACACTCATTTTTTCTATCGAACGGCGCAGTGATTCTGCAAACTGTCTGGCAATGCGCAGTGTTTTATTTGGAACAATTAAAACAAACTCTTCGCCGCCAAATCGGTAGGCGGTAATGCCATCTCGACAGCTACTCTGAAGCTTTTTAGCGATGCCTTTGATCACGGTGTCACCAAATAGGTGGCCATAATTGTCATTAAAAGATTTGAAGTGATCGATATCTAATAAGATCAGGCTTATTGGTTGCTGCGCGCTTATTAGGGTAAAGAGATCATCATTGAACGAACGGCGGTTATATAAACCGGACAATCCATCGAATAAAGCCTCTTTTTGCACCTCGGCAAGCTGCTCTTTCAGTCGATGAATTTCTTTACTGGCACTATTAAGTTGACCATTTAAAAACTGAGTTGAATGGCGAATATCTCGCGATTCAGTGACCAATTGGCGAACCACTTTCATCACCTCTTCGATCGATAAATCATCGTTTTCGACTCGTTCTAATTCACTAAAACTTTTATCAATCACTCTGGCAAATTCGCTGGTATCGGTTAGGGTATCTGACATTGAACTTGCGACTTCATTGACTAACACTTCAATGTTGTTGCGTAGCGTGCTTAAACTGGTTTCAGAGCGCGATGCGACATAGCTATTATAGAGTTGAGAGCTTGCCGCGGGAGGACAAAGGCCAAAGTTTTCCAATACAGAATCGAGTTCTTGATTGAGTTGAGGTATGGCGTTGTCAACATAGGTATACCAAAGTGCATAGTTAGCAGGTGTCGCCGCCACATGATTTTTCATCATCAACGGTACTGCTTTTTTTAAATTGGCTGTAGATCTCTTAAAGTCGTCGCTGGTCATTATCGTAAAATTAATAGACAGTCACAGATATTCATACCGCTAAGATTAGCGGATATCCCAAAGTTATGCGCTAAAAAAATGCAACTAAAGTTTGAAGTTGAATTTTTATTTACAGTGCACGATCGATTCTTGATGTAGATCAAACACAACAGACAGACAGACATAGTAGGGGGTTTTTTATATATTGAATCGCTGAATGATTAAAATAAGTTGGTTACTGAATCAAGGAGTAATAGATGGAGATGCATGATATTGAATCGTTTTTGGAGATTTTACCTCAGGTAGAAAGTAGCTATCCGTTTGGTCCTGACGCGTTGGTTTTCAAAATTCGCGGTAAAATGTTTGCCTATACTTCTCAGTCGAGAGAAGAGCCGTTTGTAACATTGAAGTGCACTCCCGAAGATGGTGAAGTTCTGACCAGTGCCTTTTCCGCTATTCGTCCTGGTTATCATATGAATAAAAGACACTGGATCTCCGTTAAGTTAAACGGAGATGTTGACCAGATGATGTTAGAGGAATTATGTGAACGCTCTTATCAGCTTGTGGTGAGTAAACTGAAAAAATCAGATAGAGAAGCGCTTCAGGCTCTGTTTGTGCAAGCAAAACTTGATTAAGCGGTATCCTTACGTTGTTCCAGTTTTTTTGCGCCACGCAGCATCGCTTCTATCAATTCTGTCGCGTTAAATTTTTCCAAAGCTTCGTGGGCTCCGACTTGGTGAGCTCTATCCAAACAGATCTCACTGGAAAGCGAGGTGTGAAGAATACAATAAGCATGGCTCAGCATTGGATCATTTTGAACCTCAAAGGCCAGTTCATATCCATCGAGGCCCGGCATTTCAATATCACTGACCAGCAAATCGATCGCACGTTGATGTTGAGCGTCTTGACGCATCAGCTCAATGGCATCAAGCCCATTTTTACAGATTTGGTAAGGTATGTTGATACTGTCTAAGGCATCTGACAATTGTTTACGTGCAATAGATGAATCATCCACCAGTAAAATACGCAGTGCTTTTAATCGCTCACGTTCAATATCAGTCAGCATCGGGATCTTAGTTGATTCATACTGTGGATAAATTTTTGAAAGTAATAATTCGACGTCAAGTAACTGCACAATCTGTTTTTGATAGCGGGTTATGCCAGTGACAAAAACATCTTTTCCCGCCACTGCAGGTGAAGACTCGATTGTTCGCCAGTCACACTCGATGATTTTTTCAATACTACGTACCATAAACGCAACTACGGTTCGCAGGCAGTCCGTCACGATTAAGTAGCATTGTTTATATTCGCTAGGTTGAATTGCTCTAAAGCCAATGGCGGCAGCCATATCAATGACAGGTACCGTCAAGTTACGGATAGTCACGGTTCCGATCACATGGTGATGAGAATATGGGATTTGTGTCATTGGCATGTAAGGGACAATCTCTCGTACTTTCAGAGTCCCGATAGCAAAAAGCTGTTTCTGAGTGTTCAATGTGAACATCAACATGCCTTGGGATTGGTTTGCCTTACTGGGGGTTTTAACCATAACACCTTACTCAACGTTGTTTCTTATGCTTAATACTAAACGATCTCTTACTGACGGCAATGCGTTAAATGCAAATAAACAGTATAACCGTATGTTTATTGATCTTTTGCACTCTTACATTGGGGTTGGACTCTTGAAAAGCATCCGTTACACTATTTGCAGTAGCAAATTTATTGAGAAAAATGATGGCAAGAACGGCAGCGGCTCTTCACATTTTAGTGAAGCATAAAGAACAAGCTGAAGATATTATCGCTCAGTTAAAAAAGGGAGCGAAATTTCAAACATTAGCCAGAAAATATTCTACCTGCCCTTCGGGTAAAAAAGGGGGTGATCTGGGTGAGTTTCGTCAGGGGCAGATGGTACCTCAATTTGATAAAATCTGTTTCACTGGAGAGGTACTGACACCCCATTTGGTGAAAACCAAGTTTGGTTGGCATGTTGTAAAAGTTCTATATCGGACCTAGCCCCAATGGGGTGATTTTCTCATCGACGTTGATTTTTAAAGTAATAGCCAATGAACAGTGAGTGCCACGCTTTTTCTCAAAACCATAAGTGCGTGGTGCTTTTCATTCGTTAGGAATGACTCTCGATTCTTTATTTTTTTATTCCATTACCTTTCGTAGAATGGCCTACTACACCCAAACCACGTTAAGTAGTAAGGTATATAAATAAAACAGTCATTTGTTCTCATAAATAAGAATGCACAATAACTTCATGAATTAAATGGATTTATTCATGAGGTTTTTTATTAAAATGAGAGCAGGTTATTTTGAGATATTGACTTATAGTCGCTTAACGTTAGTTTTATCAAGTGAGCGGTATGATCTAGGAGTTTAAAATGAGTGAAGAAAAAAAAATTAATGTTCGATTGCTTTCTGATGTTTGTATGCAGTCTCGCTTACTTAAAGATTCGCTAGAGTCAAAGTTGCCGATTAGTATTGATATCTCTCCGCTTTGCGATACGTGGATGAATGATAACAGTCTATCATCCTATAAAATTCAATTAGTTATCATTGACTATGCTCGCGTTGATGAGAATAATTTTGCTGATTACTCAGCATTTAAACGCTTATCCTGCCCTGATGCAAAAGAAGTGCTTATTAATTGCCCGCTAGATATTGAACCTAAAATGCTCTTTAAATGGCAAAATCTTGTGGGTGTATTTTATACCAATGATCAGCTTGAATCTTTAGTTAAGGGCATGGAAAAAGTGCTTGATGATGAAATGTGGTTTAATCGAAAATTGGCTCAGGAATATATACAGCATTATCGCGCAGGTAATTCATCTATTACCTCTCAAGCTTATGCTAAATTAACGAAAAGAGAGCAGCAAATAATTAAGTTACTTGGCTGTGGTGCATCTAATATGCAAATTGCAGATGAGTTGTTTGTAAGTGAAAATACAGTAAAAACACATTTACATAATGTATTTAAAAAGATAAATGCTAAAAATAGACTTCAGGCTTTATTATGGGCAAAAGATAATATTGGTATTGAAGAGTTTAATTAAATTTTATTATTTTTAAATCAGACAGCTCCTTTGATAGGGGCTGTCTGATTTTCTTTTTATTCGGCTTCGATGCCTTTTTCTTTGTAAAGGCGGCGGCATGCACGTCCATCGCTGTGGAAGAGGTGGCAGCGATGCCCTGGAATACCAATTGTCAATGTATCACCTGTTTCAACGCCCAAAGTATCAGGCTGGCGGTAAATTACATCAGAATCAGAGCCTTTCAAGTTCATGTAGACTTGTGTTTCATTGCCGAGTTTCTCAACCATCATCACCTTGCCTTCAATTTTCGCATCACCATCTTCAGCGCTCAGCAAGTGCTCTGGACGCACACCTAATGACATACGCTCGCCGCGAGTGATCGTGGTGCCATCGACCAAAATCCAAAATGAGGTTCCATTAGAGAGTTGAACTTTCACACGTTCGGCTTCAACATCTTCGATGAATACGCTCATGAAGTTCATTTTAGGAGAGCCGATGAAACCTGCGACGAAACGGTTTTCTGGGTAATGATACAACTCAAGTGGTTTACCTACTTGTGATACGAAACCAGCATCTAAGACCACGATTTTGTCAGCCATTGTCATTGCTTCGACTTGGTCATGGGTAACGTAAATCATAGTGCAGCCCAATTTGCGTTGCAGTTTGGTTATCTCTGAACGCATCTGTACGCGCAGCGCTGCATCTAGGTTAGACAGCGGCTCATCAAGCAAAAAGACATTCGGTTGTGAGACTAAAGTACGCCCAATCGCGACACGCTGACGTTGGCCACCTGAAAGAGACTTAGGTTGACGTTCAAGCAAATGGCTGAGCTGGAGAATATCGGCGGCGTGCTCAACACGTTGCTCGATCTCCTTTTTATCGGCTTTGGCCAACTTTAGGCCAAAAGACATGTTGTCGAAAAGATTAAGGTGCGGGTAGAGCGCATAGGATTGAAATACCATGCCGACGCCACGTTTAGAAGGTTCAACATCATTCATTCGCTTATCGCCAATAAACAAGTCACCCGAGGTGATATCTTCTAGGCCTGCTATGCAACGCAGTAGGGTGGATTTCCCACAACCTGACGGACCGACAAAGACGACAAATTCGCCTTCTTGAATTTCTAAGTCGACATTTTTAGAAATTAATACATCACCGTATGCTTTACATACATTTTTTAACGTGACACTCGCCATAGAGCTCGTCCTCGATCAATATTTTTTATAAATCACTGCCCATCATTATATGAGTTTTCTTGCAGGCAATGACAGCAGGAATTGGGTAAGGTGGTTAATAATGTAAGAAAAAGGGTGATGTCTTCAAATTAAGGGAGTTTGAAGAAAGCATCACCCATCCATGCCAATGATTTAGTTCACTTCCCCTGCACATTGAGCGTCTCCCCCGTTATAAAATCAATTACCACGAACGCTCATTTATGACAGCAAACCAATCTAGCGATGTAAGCCAGTAAACGATGAGTTACTGGAAAAGGCTCTTACTATCCACTCTGGGATGACTGTATTTTGTGTGATGTGTGTGTTTGATACATCCTCCTAATTGAGTTTTTTATAGGGGGGAGTAGCGATGGATGCGATGGAGGAGGGGTTTAAGGGCTGAGTTAGATCCAGTTCAAATAATTAATGGCTGTTAAGTGGAAGCATGTCACAAAAAGGTATTTTTTTGTGATTGAGCTCTCTAACCTTGAGCGATGATGATCACGAAAATAGTCCATAATATCGAGGGCGTAGGGCGTAGGAGGATGAGTCAAGTCAGGTTTTCTCTGATGATATATGACGAAATACGGCGAAACCTCTTGGTAAGCCCTACAACACAAAAATAAAAAGGATATGAACATGAAAAACGCCCTAAGCACAGTCGCGCTAAGTACTCTAGTTGCTCTTGGTTCGTTTGGTGCACATGCTGCTATTGAAGAAGGACAACTCACCATTTGGATTAATGGTGATAAAGGCTATAACGGTTTAGCTGAAGTGGGTAAGAAATTTGAGGCGGACACGGGTATCAAAGTGACCGTGGCTCACCCTGATGCACTTCAAGATAAATTCCCACAAACCGCAGCAACGGGTGATGGACCTGATATTGTGTTCTGGGCTCATGATCGCTTTGGTGGTTATGCAGAAGCTGGCTTGCTGGCTGAAATTAAACCTTCAAAAGCGGTTCAAGAGGGCATCGTGGATTTTGCCTGGGATGCGGTGAAATACAACGGTAAAATCATCGGCTACCCAGTCGCGGTAGAATCATTGTCGCTCATCTATAACAAAGATCTTGTGCCAAACCCACCAAAAAGTTGGGAAGAAGTGGAAGCGCTGAACGGCAAACTGAAGAAAGAGGGCAAAACGGCCATCATGTGGAACTTGAAAGAACCGTATTTCACATGGCCTCTTATGGCGGCTGATAGCGGCTACGCATTCAAATACACGATTGATGGTTATGATGTGAAAGATGCGGGTATCGCGAATAAAGGCGTAAAAGATGCGATGAATTTCGTGAAAGGTTTGGTGGACAAAGGCGTGATCTCTCCGGATATGGATTACTCTGTTTCTGAAGCGGCGTTTAACCAGGGCAAAACGGCAATGACGATCAACGGTCCGTGGGCTTGGGGCAACATTGAAAAATCAGGTATTAATTACGGAGTGACGACATTACCGAAATTTAACGGGCAATCTTCCAAGCCGTTTGTAGGCGTATTGACGGCAGGTATCAGCACTGCTTCTCCAAATAAAGATCTTGCGATTGAGTTTATCGAAAACTACTTACTCACCAATGATGGTCTGCGCATGGTCAATAATGACAAACCTCTTGGCGCGGTGGCTCTTAACTCTTTCCAACGTGAGCTTGATGCAGATACACGCATCGCCGCGACAATGGATAACGCAATGAATGGCGAAATTATGCCGAACATCCCTCAGATGAATGCATTTTGGGGCAGCGCGAAAAGTGCAATTATCAATATTGTAGATGGCCGCCAAACTGTCGATGCCGCACTGGCTGATGCAGAAAAACAAATGACTAAATAATTCGGTTTTGGTCAAGCCCTTAAGGAGAGGGTAACCTCTCCTTCATTTTACGTTTATATCGCTAGCAGGTTCTTCTATGCAGTCAGTTCAAGGTACAGATGCTTTGTCAGCACCCGAAACGGCACTTCCTTCCAGTAAAAATGTGCTCATTAAATGGGTATTATTAGGTACGGTTGGTATCGTTAACGGTTACGCCACTATTCTTATGTATTCTCGCGGTGAGCTCGCCTTTGCGCTGCTTACTCTCATTCTTACCGCTCTGGCCCTTTATATTTTCGGCAGTAAACATACTTACGCACACCGCTATATTTATCCGGGTATCGCGGGAATGATCTTATTCATCCTCTTTCCTTTGGCCTACACCGTTGGTCTGGCTTTTACTAACTACAGTGCTAAAAACCAACTCTCTTTAGAACGTGCACAGACCGTGCTGTTGGATCGAACTTATCAGGGCGGGGAAAGCTATCCTTTCACTCTATACAAAACGGAAAGTGGCTATCGAATTGCAATCGAAGATGGAGAGCAGACGCTCGCTACCGACGTGTTTTCCTTAAATGGCTTATCGGTGACCGATATGGACCTTCAACCTATTGAGGGTATTGAGGGCACCAAAGAGCCGATTAAAACCATTATTAATCACCGTGCTACGTTGAGCTCAATTGATCTGCATTTCCCTAGTGGTGAAGATGTACGTATGAGTGGCTTGCGCAAGTTTGCCGCCGTATCGCCGCTTTACACCATGCAAGATGATGGCGAAACGCTGGTCAATAATCAAACAGGCGAAATACTACGGCCGAATATGGATGTTGGCTTTTATCAACCAGTGGACGAAAGTGGTCAATTTATCGGTGCGACAGTATCGCCTGGTTTTGTGGTGAAAATTGGCACACATAACTTTGAGCGTGTATGGAAAGATGACGGTATTAAAGAGCCTTTCATCAATATCTTTATCTGGACGGTCGTTTTCTCAACCTTAACCGTGATTTTCACTCTTATGATAGGGCTAGTGTTGGCTAGTGTTGTGCAATGGGAAGAGCTTAAAGGTCGCGCCGTTTACCGAGTGCTATTAATCCTGCCTTATGCTGTTCCTGCCTTTATTTCTATTTTGATCTTCAAAGGCTTGTTCAACCAAAGCTTTGGTGAGATCAATATGGTGCTCAACAGTATTTTTGGCATTAGTCCTAGCTGGTTCTCAGACCCCTTTCTCGCTAAAAGTATGGTGCTGATCGTCAATACTTGGCTTGGTTTTCCTTACATGATGATTTTGTGTATGGGTCTTTTGAAAGCGATTCCAGAGGATTTATATGAAGCATCGGCGATTGATGGTGCAGGTTTTTTACACAACTTCACCCGTATCACATTGCCGCTCATGATCAAACCAATGACTCCGTTACTTATTGCGAGCTTTGCGTTTAACTTTAACAACTTTGTGATGATTCAACTTCTGACACAAGGTGGCCCGAATATGATTGGTACTTCAGAGCCAGCCGGCTACACCGATTTACTCGTAAGCTATACCTATCGTATTGCGTTTGAAGGAGCTGGTGGTCAAGACTTCGGTTTGGCTAGTGCCATCGCAACCTTGATCTTCTTACTGGTTGGTGGGTTAGCACTACTCAACTTACGTTTTACGAAGCTGTCACAGAATTAAGGAGTAATCGTTATGGCGATGGTACAAGGTCAATCTCTCAAATATCGCTTATGGGCGACTCATGTTGCTCTGTGGGCATTTTTATCGCTGATCATTTTCCCACTATTGATGGTCATTGCGATTTCATTTCGTGAAGGGAACTTTGCCACAGGCAGTTTGATCCCAGATAACCCATCTCTAGAACACTGGAAATTGGCATTAGGTTTTGCTGTCACTAATGCTGATGGCTCTGTTACACCGCCGCCATTTCCGGTTCTGACTTGGTTATGGAATTCAGTGAAAGTAGCAGGCATTACTTCAGTGCTCATTGTGGCCCTATCGACAACATCTGCTTATGCCTTTGCGCGCATGCGTTTTAAAGGTAAAGACACCATCCTAAAAGCGATGATGATTTTTCAAATGTTCCCAGCGGTACTGGCACTGGTTGCGATGTATGCACTGTTTGACAAATTAGGTCAATACATCCCATTTCTTGGCTTAAATACGCATGGTGGTTTGATTTTCTCCTACCTAGGTGGTATCGCACTGCACGTATGGACGATCAAAGGCTATTTTGAAACGATAGATAACTCATTAGAAGAAGCTGCTGCTTTAGATGGAGCTACACCATGGCAAGCCTTTAGACTGGTGCTGCTACCACTCTCTGTGCCGATTCTTGCGGTTGTGTTTATTCTCTCGTTTATTGGGGTGGTTGGTGAAGTACCAGTGGCATCTTTGCTACTTTCTGATGTAAACTCATATACATTAGCGGTGGGTATGCAGCAGTATCTTTATCCTCAGAACTATTTGTGGGGAGATTTTGCAGCAGCAGCAGTGTTGTCTGCTTTACCTATCACTGTCGTATTTTTGCTTGCACAGCGCTGGTTAGTCGGAGGACTTACGGCTGGCGGTGTGAAAGGATAATAACGATAGGGCGACCGTGAGGTCGCCCATATTGTATTAGCTTAACGTATTTGGTTTGGCCGCCGATCAGTTAAGTAATATGCAAATCTGGCGTTACGCATAGCTGGCTGTTAGCTTTATTTCCTTACTATCCAACAAACTAACAGTTTTTGTAACCAAGACCCGAGCATTGCTTGGGTTTTTTTATATCTGTATTAAAGGGTGCTATTGGTAACGCGCATGCATTATATGATGAATTGAATGTCTCAAAAGTGAAATGATGTTTGGATGCGACTCACATCTGAAATCTTTGTGTAACGTCGTAAAGGAAGGCTAAAAAGTTAGAACTCACGGCTAGAAGGGGCGCAGCCTAAGTATTGTAAAAGGACATACAAGCTCTCTTGCTGCAGCGCAACGCGGCGAAACAAATCGGCGAAGGTATCATCTCCGCCAAAGCAGGTACGGATATAGTGGTTAATTTCTTGGGGCTGGTAGCCTTCAACGTAAAGCGTTCGGACCCAGTGATACTCAATTGACTTTGGGTCGACTAACGTCGATTCGCTCAAGGTAATCTCTTTGAGAGTCAAAGTATTTTCCTACCATCGATGCAAAATGTCAGAGAGCTCGATTTAAGCAAATAAAGATGAAGGAAAAATGACAACTGAGTGCATCATGTGTAGCTATTTTAAGTACTTAACGTGAGCTTCCATCTCTTCCCCTATCTCTTTACGCATGTTCATTAAGCGTATCGCTGATTGGCGTAGGGCAATATCTTCTGCCGTTTGTGGTACCCATTCTGGGATGGGGGTTGGCTTGCCTTGCTCATCGACAGCCACCATGATGACAATACAATGGGTAGTCAGTTGGTTTTTCAACTCTTTTGGATCGCTTGCTTGCACATCAATGGCGATATGCATTGAGCTTGTTCCGGTATAAATGACTTTTGCGCTGACTTCAACGAGGTTCCCTACGTGGATAGGAGCGACAAAGCGGATCCCTCCAGCATAAGCGGTGATGCAATATTTACCGCTCCAGCCTGCTGAGCATGCATAGGCCGCTAGATCTATCCATTTCATGACAGCGCCACCGTGGACTTTACCACCAAAATTCACATCACCGGGCTCTGCTAAAAAACGCAAAGTTATTGCACGTTGGCCACTACTCATTGGGGAATCCTTGTTTTTTATTAACGGAATCATAAATAACAAAGCGTTAACCAAACTGCAATATTATTTTGAATGCAGCAGATATAAAAAATCCTCTTAGTTGCCTAAGAGGATTTTTAAAGCCGAGCGGTACGAGTTATTTACTTTATGTTGTACCTTATTGAGCCAACTGAGCGTTAGTTATTCAGTTGCGTTAATAATAGTTTAAACAGTATTTCGACGTAACTGTTCGATCGAACAGGTTCTATCTCTGATGAGATTGTTTAGCGTGATTTCTCCAATAACCTAAGGAGAAGTCACATGACTATTTCAATTTATTCACATACCTTTCAAAGTGTCCCTCAAGCTGATTATGTGTCATTGCTGAAGTTACGCTATAAGGTTTTTTCGCAACGCTTGCAGTGGGAGCTAAAAACAAATCGAGAAATGGAGACTGATGAGTACGACGTTCCAGAAGCACACTATTTGTATGCCAAAGAGGAACAGGGTCATTTAGTGGGGTGTTGGCGAATTTTGCCAACGACGTCGCGTTATATGCTTAAAGATACTTTTTCGGAATTACTCGGTGTGCAGCAAGCACCCAAAGCAAAGGAGATTTATGAGCTGAGTCGTTTTGCGGTCGATAAAGATCATTCGGCGCAATTGGGCGGCGTGAGTAATGTTACGCTGCAGATGTTTCAGTCGCTGTATCATCACGCCCAGCAATATCACATCAATGCCTATGTAACGGTCACATCGGCCAGTGTGGAAAAATTGATTAAGCGGATGGGGATCCCATGCGAAAGACTCGGTGATAAAAAAGTGCATCTTTTGGGAAGTACACGTTCTGTCGCTTTGCATATTCCAATGAATGAAGCATATCGTGCAAGTGTCAATGCATAAGCCTTATAAATAGGGATTGATATAGCCACCTAAAATAGCTTTAGTGATCGCTTGGTAGCGATTCGTCGCGCCAAGCTTTTTACAAGCATTACTGAAATGGAACTTCACGGTACGTTCTGACGTATTAATAATCGTGGCAATTTCCCATGCGCTTTTGCCTTCGGCCGCCCAAGCTAAGCATTGTACTTCACGTGCGGTGAGCACCGCTCTCGGTTTTGCGTCTTTATGGTAACGGGTGATGTTGCCAATATTATGAGCCAGTAACGGTACAATGAGCTGTGAGGTATGGATACTTTGTTGATTCAAATCGTAAGACTTGGTATCTGAGGTTGCAAAACTTATCATGCCAAATTCCCCCCTAAGTCCATGGATTGGAATGCTAAATCCCGCTTTGAGTCCATTGCAACGCGCCTCTTCGAAAATGACTCGTCCATCATTATTGACTCGTTTAGCGTCATCCCAGCGAATGGGCAAAAAATTGGTAATGCTGTATTTGACAATCGGATCGATATGCATGAAGCCTGATTCATCATATTGCTGTCGCCAGCTATTGGGGTAATTGTCCGTGACAAGCGTTTCACTGGTTTTTAACGTGGGTTGAAAAGAGAGGCCAAAGAGGAAAAATTCATGACCAATTAAGTTATTGAGCCCATTGAGTACATTTTCCAAATCATCGTGGCTAGTGATTTGTTGGTTCTCTTGGATCAGTCTCAGAATTTTGTACATAAGCCGAAAGTTCTAAATTGCGTCGTACTATATTGGCACTTATATCAAAAAAAACCGTAACAGTACGAGCAAATAATGAAATAGTTTATTTATTTGGCGGGAAAATCTAGTTCAAATGTCGGTTTTGGCCTCAATCTATCTATACCACCTGAATGGTTACTTCATTTTCACGAGCGAATGCATCAATTTCTTCTGGTGGTTGAGCATTGGTAATGATCAAATCTACGTCGGCAATTGTGCCTAGCTTAACCATGGCATTACGTCCGAATTTGCTGTGGTCGACACCGAGATAAACACAGCGACTATTTTCGATGATCGCCCGTTTGACTCTCACTTCGTGATAATCGAAATCTAAAAGTGAGCCATCATAGTCAATGCCGCTAATCCCTAAAATACCGAAATCGAGACGAAATTGTGAAATGAAATCCAAAGTGGCTTCACCCGTCACGCCACCGTCTTTATTACGCACTTCACCGCCCGCTAAGATGACATTGAAATCCGGTTTGGCCATTAAAATCGTCGCCACGTTAATGTTGTTGGTGACAATGCGCAGATTTTCGTGATTGAGCATTAATGCCCGAGCGATAGCTTCAGGTGTCGTACCTATGTCGATAAAGAGCGTTGCGCCATCGGGAATGTGTTTGACTAGCTCGGCAGCCACTTTCTCTTTTTCTTGCTGATAAGTTACTTGGCGAGTGTGGTAAGAGGAGTTTTCAGAACTAGACGCGATGGTAGCGCCGCCGTGATTGCGTCGTAACTTATTGGCATCTGCAAGTTCGTTGAGATCTCGGCGGATGGTTTGTGGGCTAACATTGAATCGCTCGACTAAATCATCGGTACTCACAAATCCGTGTGTTTGAACTAATTCGATAATTTCTTGATGGCGTTTAACTGCTTTCACCTTAAATATCCTTATTCATTGAAGCTTAAATAGGTCAATACCTTGAATGCTTACTTTGCGTAAGGCACTACGACTTTGTGAGTGTACGGTTTAATCGACCAAATTCAATCATTAGTGAATGGGATACACGAGTATTTGCTCGTTTTAAGTGATAATTCACATTAAACGAACATTATAGGCCCTTTATGGAACATAGTTATGTTTCTTGGAATGTGGCACATTGATTCCGTCCAGCGAGCTTGGCTTTATAAAGTGCTTTGTCTGAGCGGCGATAAATTTCGAAAAAATCGGCATCGTTGCCCGCAATTTCAGAGATACCGCAACTGATACTAAAGTGTGCGCCGTTGTCAAAAAATGCGTATGCATAAAATTCTTTACGTAAACGATCTGCCACTTGAAAGGCCTCATGCGCATTCGCCTTATGCAGAACAATCAGAAACTCTTCACCACCAATTCTACCGCAGGCATCGCCATGGCGTGTGTGCTTTCTCGCTATCTCTGCTAACTGCCAAATCACATCATCTCCTCGCTGGTGGCCATAGGTATCGTTTACTAACTTGAAGTTGTCGATATCAATCGCGATACAACTTATCGGATAATGATCACGCTGAGCCAACGTAAATTCATTACACGCTTCTCGCCACAACTTGCGGCGATTGTAGAGCTGCGTTAAGTCATCGGTATTGGCCAGAGTGTGAAGCTGTTCTCGCAGTTCAACAATATCGGTAATCTCAGTAGAAACACCGATAAGGCCAATCACTTCACCGGTTTGTGTACTTAGAATAGGTTTCTTTATTGCGCGGTAGACGCGTACTTTGGTATCGAATTTTGCTTGTGCACGTTCTTCACTGATGAAAGGCTGTTTGGTATCAAATACCATTTGATCGCTGTGTAAAATATCGGCGAGTAGGTCATCTTGAAAAAAATCATGATCAGTTTTGCCTCTGAGTTCTTCCAAAGTTGTGCCAAACAGTTTAAGTGTTAGCTGATTTGCATACAGATACTCACCTTGACGGTTTTTTACGAATACGTATGAACCGAGTTCGTTGAGAACAAGCTCATGCAAGGCAAACAAATTATTGCTATACACATCTTCGATGTTATCAAGAATCATTATCTGGCCACCAAATTTGCTAGGTTGCCTAACGGATCTGACGTAAAGGATCCCTCAATACATTTCATTTTTGTTTATTTTTATTCTTCTTCCATAAACATAGCTCGAATCGATGCTAGATGCTCAATTTTATGGTTGTATTGCGCCCTCGATAGCTGTTGTACGGCTTTTTGTCAGTTTTATTTGGGATAAAATAACCCCGGAAATTACCATCGTTCCACCTAAAAGATGGTAGTTTTGCACTGTTTCACCTAACAGGGTTGTGGCAAGCGAAACCGCCACCACAGGTAACAAATTCATAAACATCGCACTAGAGTCTGCACCAATTAAATCGATCGCTTTTACCCACATCCATGGAGCCAATAAGGATGCAGCGACAGAAGCGTAAGCGATTAGGGGCAGCGAGCCTTCCGTGGGTAGGAGATGTTCACTGGTCAACCATAATGGTGTCAGCATTAAGACAGCAAATAACCCTTGCATATAAATAAGCGTCCAATTGCTTAGCGGCATTTTCCACCGTTTAAGTAACACACAATAAAGTGCGTAAACGGTTGCAGCCACCACCATTAATGCATCACCATGTGTAATATCTTGATGCAAGAAGAAGCTCATATCGCCTTGACCTAGCATAAAAGCAAGCCCTGCGAGAGAGAGGACTCCTCCGACAACACTCAAAGCTGAAATGCGCTTATGGAGCAGAGGAACGCTGATGAACACACTGAGCAGTGGTACCAGCGAAGTGATCAACGACATATTTGATGCAGTAGTCGTTAGCCCTGCGTAATAGCCAAGAGACTGATTCAGTACCATGCCTAACATGGCTAAAAAAGCCAGTTTAGTTAAATGGGGCTTGATGATTACCCATTGGCGGATCACGGTAGGTAAGCAAAAGGGGGTTAGCAACAGCATCGCGACAAACCAGCGATAAAAACTCATCGCACTTGGTTCAATGGTTTCTGCGGCGAGCTTGTTGATGATAGAGTTACCACCCCAAATTAGAACCGTGAATAGTGGAAGAAGATATACCATGTGAGCCTCGTCGCAAATTGTGCTTTGAAGTATAGTGTGGCAGGTCTCTATAATTATATATATCTCCAAAACGACATTGCGAGCGATAGGAAGACAAGTTTGAAAAAAGCGCCTAGAAATCTTCACCCTTCACTATCGATTGACAGTGCGCCATCGGATGTCTTTATGAATTTCGATGCGTTTTTGTCAAACACAGAAACGCGAACTCATAGCCATCCATGGGGACAAGTGCAGCTAATTTCCGGCGGGATTTTGGAAATGGAAGCGCAAGAAACGCGATTTCTCGCACCGCCTCATCTCGCGATTTGGGTTCCTGCGGGGGTGAAACACTGCAGCTATAATCGTAAGCCAATTGAATATTGTTCGCTCAATATTGATCGGGCTCTCACCCATGGTTTTCCCAAGCACACCAGTTTGATAAAAGTGACGCCCATCGTTTCTGCCATCATTGAGGATTTTCGATCGCGTGAAATCAGTGTGGCTCAAAACGCGCAAGATAAACGTTTAGTTCAAGTATTGCTCGATCAATTGGCAACGCAAGAAACACAGCATCATTTTTTGCCTTCCACTAATCACAAATATTTAGCCCCGATTTTAGCGGCGGTAGAAGAAAACCCGACCGATGATACGACATTGGCTTTGTGGGCTGAAAAAGTACATACCACAGAGCGAACATTAGCGCGTCATTGCCAAACGGAACTCGGGATGAGTTTTACCGAATGGCGATTAAGAGTACGCTATCTCTATTCCATGGATTTACTGCGCACAGGACATTCAGTGAAAGAGGTAGCATTAACTCTTGGCTACAACCAAGCCAGTCCTTTTATTACTATGTTTAAAAAATACTCCGGCCAAACGCCGGAACAGTATAAAAATCGTTTGTTATAATATTGCTTAAGCGTATGTAAGCACTTTGTCGCTGATCAAACCATAAAGAAGAGCCTTAGACTTGATGTGGTGACTTTTTACAACGTCTATTATTCATGAATCCATGACATAGGGGGTTGGGTGTTTTATCGTTTTAGCGGCACACGTAGTCCAAAGCACCAACAATGGCGGCGACTTGTGCGTCATTACACTCTTGCGCTGTGACTTTTGGGCTATCTGGATACACTTCGGTGGTGGTGCCGAAGTAGCAATTTGTGATGCCACCGCATAACCCTAATGCTTTCATTGAGTAATTAATTACTCCCTCTTGAGTGATCGGAGAGCCGATGATCTCGCCTTTACTATCGGCAGGTGCAATGTGCGTGACTTTGCGTACCGATTCAATAATGGCTGCTTGGAATTCTGGCTGCGGATTTTCCGTATCGCCGACAGTATAAAACCCATCGGGAATCGTATCGGCTTCATATCTAATCCCATCGCGCGCTGCGAGTGCAGGGCGAAACTCGCTTTCATCACTGTCTGTAGTTTCATGTAAATCAATATGCACCAACACGTCACCTAAGCTTGCGACCCAGCGCATTAAGCTTGCCGACTCTTCGGCTGGGCTATTGGCGTAAAATGAGCGATTAGGGTCAAGCGCTGATGGGTTCCAACGATTGATCGTTTCATAGCCCCAAGGGCTTACGCACGGGGCAACGGCAATGTTGAAATGAGATTGGTACTGCGGTGCTTGAGTCGCTAAAAACTGCAACGCGCCGTGCACTCCGCTGGTTTCGTAACCGTGTACACCACCTGTGATCAACACCGTTGGTTTGTCAGGGTTCCATGAGCGACTTTTTAAGGCAAATAATGGGTAGCGATCTTTGTCTATTGATAGTGCACCGTATTGCTCTACCTCAAAATCCGTTGCCAAAGCGTTAATCTTCGGCACGACTTCTTGCTGATATTCTCGTTTAATCGTCGTTTGCGCGAGCCACGCTTCGCGTTCGGTTTGCGTCCATTTTTGTCCGGGAGTACCTATAGGGTAATAGTGAGAGTGCTGCATGACATTCCTTCAAATCTCGGTGTAATGGACCAGAAGCTTAATGCGCAGATTAACCTGATGCAACACTCTTACCTTGATACAAGAGCATATATACCCTTCCTACTTGAAGCCGCAGCGGTGTTGGCTACGTTCGTTCACCCCAATCACATAGTTTGCCTATGCTCATGGGGACTCACTCACTTGCCGCCTACCTGCAACTCCAAGTTGTTTGGGTATAGCTAGCAAAGAGAGACGTGAAACTTTTCATTACACTTGTTTATTGCTTGCTATTGTTGGTGTTACAGTTCTGCTCTTCGAAATAGCGAATGGAGAAAATGATGGCAGGCGCGAGCTTACTTACCCTTCTTGATGATATTGCAACCGTGCTCGATGATGTGGCGTTGATGTCAAAAATGGCCGCGAAAAAAACGGCAGGCGTATTGGGGGATGACTTGGCGCTCAATGCTCAGCAGGTGTCTGGTGTTGCCGCTGAACGAGAGATCCCAGTGGTGTGGGCAGTGGCTAAAGGCTCATTTCGCAACAAATTAATTTTGGTTCCCGCTGCCTTGCTGATGAGCTCATTAGCCCCTTGGCTGATAATGCCGCTCTTGTTAGTCGGTGGACTTTTTCTCTGCTTTGAAGGGGCAGAAAAAATCTTAGAAAAAGTGTTTCATACCAACCATCACAGCACCGCTGACGCAGATGAGCGCATGCTCACTGACGTATCGATTGATGACTATGAAAAACGTAAAGTCGCTGGGGCGATTCGGACCGATTTTATTTTATCGGCCGAGATCATCGTGATTGCGTTGGGGACAGTGCAAGGCCATAGCATGGTGACACAAATTTTGGTGGTGAGTTTGATTGCAGTGGTCATGACCATCGGTGTTTATGGTTTGGTAGCAGGCATTGTGAAATTGGACGATTTAGGTTTCTACCTAGAGCGCACTTCAGATGGCGCAGGGCTGCGTGCTCGCTTTGGTAAAGGGTTGATCAGTTTCGCGCCTAAGCTCATGAAAGCATTAACTGTAGTGGGTACCGCCGCGATGTTTTTAGTGGGCGGTGGCATTGTGGTGCACAACGTCCCTTTTATTCACCACGTGCTTGAACCTGTGATTGCAGCCGTTGCTGAACTCTCTTTATTAGCAGTAGTGATGCCAACCTTGCTTAATGGTTTCGTTGGCTTACTCGCCGGGCTGGCTGTGGTTGCAGTGTGGGGGATGGTGAGTAAATTGAAACCGTCCCATTAATTTTTTTTATGGTGATGATAATCATATTGAATGGTGATTTGCCCGCAGACGAATAGACTAGCGCTTTTCGTTTTTGGCAGTTCCCATTATGCAGTGTGCGTTTTTTGATCAACAGCTGTGCCGTTCTTGTACTCATTGCGCGGTTTCTTATTCAGAGCAGGTGAAGCGCAAAGATTTGGCACTAAAAGCGCTGTTTTCAACGCAGATGCCACAGCAGTGGCTAGAACCTGTCATAAGTGAAGAGACGGGTTTTCGTAACAAAGCGAAAATGGTGGCTCTTGGCGCGGCTCATGCACCGATCTTGGGTGTTGAATCCATGGTTGATGGGCAATCAACGCCCGTGTCGTTAGTGCAATGTGCTCTCTACCCACAAGAGACACAAGCGCTATTAACTTATCTACAAGATTGGATCCGTAGCTCGGGTATTCCTCCCTATAATAAAGCCAAGAAGAAAGGCGAACTCAAATACATATTGCTCACACGCAGCGAATATTCAGGTGAGTTTATGCTGCGTTTCGTACTGAGAAGCCGCGAAGCTTTAGGCCGAGTTGAGCAAAACCTCGCGCGGCTTCAGGCGCAGTTTCCAACCATTCGCGTCGTCTCAGTTAACCTTCAACCCATCCATATGGCGCGCCTAGAAGGTGAAGAAGAGATTTTTTTAACCGAGTGTGAGTATTTGATTGAGCAGTTTAATCAGGTGCCTATGGTTATCCGCCCGAAAAGTTTTTTCCAAACCAACCCGCATGTAGCGAAGCAGTTGTACGCGGCGGCGCGTGATTGGGTGAGAGAGATAAACCCAAGTCACATGTGGGATCTGTTTTGTGGCGTGGGCGGTTTTGCCCTACATTGTGCCAGTCCAACTACGACAGTCACAGGCATTGAAATTGAACCAGAAGCGATCGCCAGTGCTAAACGCTCTGCCAAGACGATGGGCATTACCAATTTAGACTTTGCTGCGCTGGATTCTGCCCAATTCTCACAGGCTCAATCAATCGCTCCTGAGTTGGTGCTAGTCAACCCTCCGCGTCGTGGTTTAGGAGCTGAATTAGTTGAGCGATTGGTGGCTTTATCACCCAAACACATCATTTACTCAAGCTGTAACCCGCAAACGCTGATCACTGATATGCAAGGTATGGTGGGCTACTTACCCAAAAAACTGCAATGGTTTGATATGTTTCCACATACCGATCATAGCGAAGTGATGGTGCTGTTAGAGCGTCAGCCTAAGCTGAGATAAGCGCTGTGTGGTGCAAAAATGATAATGATAAAGAGAGGGAAGCCGCGGCTTCCCTTTTTGATGCATTAATGAGCTATTTTACTGCCCACGCGACCGTTTCACCGGCGCGGATCGGCACCACAATATCTGAGCCAAATGATATACTTTCAGCAACTGGCCACTCTTCTTTGACCAAAGTAACGGTGTCGTTATTACGAGGTAGGCCGTAAAAATCAGGGCCATTGTGACTGGCAAACGCTTCAAGGTTGCCAATTTTACCAACTTGCTCAAACACCTCTGCGTATAACTCCAAGGCTGCGTGCGCTGTGTACGATCCAGCGCAGCCGCAAGCGGCTTCTTTTTTGTCTTTGGCATGAGGCGCAGAATCAGTACCCAAGAAAAATTTCTTATTGCCCGATGTCGCTGCCTGAATCAGCGCAAGCTGGTGGGTGTTGCGCTTAAGGATTGGCAAACAGTAAAAATGAGGGCGAATACCACCAGCGAGCATGTGATTACGGTTATACAGTAGATGATGCGCCGTGATCGTTGCCGCTACATTCTGGTTCGCATTTTTTACAAACTCGGCAGCATCGGCGGTGGTGATGTGTTCTAACACTATTTTCAGATTTGGGAAATCATTAACAATGGGAGCAAGCACTGTATCGAGGAAGGCTTTTTCTCGGTCAAAAATATCCACATCGTGAGCGGTTACTTCGCCATGAATCAGCAGCAGCATGCCAACCTCTTGCATCGCTTCTAATACTGGGTAAATATTTTGAGCGCAGGTTACGCCAGAATCTGAATTGGTGGTCGCCCCAGCCGGATAAAGTTTGGCTGCCACGACAGCGCCAGAAGCTTTGGCTTTGCGGATCTCATCAGGTGTCGTGTTATCGGTGAGATAAAGCGCCATGAGTGGCTTGAAAGAATCACGTGGTTTTTGCGCCATGATGCGCTGTTGGTACGCTAATGCTAATTCTGTGGTGGTGATCGGCGGGACCGTATTGGGCATGATCAGGGCGCGGCCGTTGTAGCGACTGATGTCTCGTACTGTATCGGCCAACACATCACCATCACGTAAGTGAACATGCCAGTCGTCTGGACGAGTAATTGTTAATGTTTTCATTGGTTGCTCCCACCGGAAAATAAATTGATTGGAGCTTAAACGGGCTTCGCTTTTAATGTGCGCGCAATCGCTTACGTTTAAGCGACAGGATGATAGAGGAAACAGGGGGGAATTTCATCCTTTTATTTTCCATAGAGTTAGCCAGCTTTGGCGATTTCCATTATCATCGCGTTATAAAAATACCTTCAAAAAAGCATAAGGATAGGCCATGTCGTCAGCTCAACTCTCACAAATTAACGTTTACCCAGTCAAATCGATAGGTGGCCTCTCGCAGTCCACCGCTTGGGTTGAAAAACAGGGGCTGGCTTTTGATCGGCGCTTTATGATCGCGTTAGCTGATGGTTCAATGGTCACTGCACGTAAGTATCCAAATATGGTTAAGGTGAATTCAATACTGGTTGCGGATGGTTTGATCTTCACGGCGGTGAACCAATCTCCGTTAAAACTGCGTTATGCAGATTTCAAAATGCAACCTTCTCCAGCGCAAGTGTGGGACGATAACTTTACCGCTTACACCACAACCGATGAAGCGGATGATTGGTTTAGCCAAGTGTTAGGCCAGCGTGTTGAGTTGCTGTTTACCGGAGAGCAATCAAACCGAATGCGTGAAAAAGTGGGTCACAATGTCAGTTTTGCTGATGGCTATCCAGTGCTGGTCATCAGCCAAGCTTCACTTGATGAACTTAATCGCCGCAGCCCTGAAGTGCACAGCATGGATCAATTTCGTACCAATCTAGTGGTACGAACCGATGAGCCTTTCGCTGAAGACAGCTGGAAGCGGATCCGAATTGGTGAGGTAGAATTTGAAGCGGTAAAACCTTGCGAACGTTGTATTCTCACTACTGTTGATGTGAATAAAGGGGCTTTTCGTCCAACCAAAGAGCCGCTAAGAACCTTGTCACAATTTCGCGCTAACGAAAGAGGTGGGGTGTTTTTTGGGCAAAATTTAGTCGCAAAAAATGAGGGGATGATTCGAGTTGGCGACAGCGTTGATGTGCTTGAGTACAAAGAGAAAGAGTTTTATCGAGATTTGGGCATGAGTCACCATGTGATGACCTGTGTTGAGCGTGAAGCGATTGCGCGTGATTTTGTCACGTTCTGGCTAGAGCCGAAAAAGGGTGAAATGCCAAATTATCAACCTGGGCAGCACCTACCAATCGAAGTTGTGATCGATGGCGAGAACGTGGCGCGCCGCTACACTTTGTCATCTAGCCCATCGCGCCCGGGTCGGTTAGCGATTTCAGTCAAACGTATTGATGGTGGTAGAGTTTCTAACTGGTTGCTTGATCACTTGCAGGTAGGAAGTACATTGACCACGCAATCACCGGATGGCTCGTTTCATCTGTCGACTCAGCACCAGCAACCGTTGTTACTGTTGTCGGCTGGAAGTGGCGTGACGCCTATGTTATCGATGTTGCGCTATCTTGCCGATAATCAACAAATTCAAGATGTGGTCTTTTATCATCAATGCCGCAGCGTTGAGGATATTCCTTGCCGTGTTGAACTTGAAGCGCTTAAGCAGCGGCATTCGGGGTTGAAAGTCTTCATTTCTCTGACTCAAGCTCCAGTAGATTGGTTTGGGCTGAAAGGCCGGCTCTCTTTATCCCATCTTAAGCAAATCCAACATGTGACTGCTCGCCAAGTGTTTGTGTGTGGGCCTGGTGGTTTTATGCAGAAAGCAAAAAGCTTATTGTTGAAAAAAGGGCTTGCGGAAGAATCTTACCACCAAGAAGCATTTGGTGTGGCGCACACCGTCGCAGCTGAGCTGAAAACGTTACAACTGAGCGTCAATGGCCATGTATTTGAGGGTAATAACCAAACGACCTTATTAGATCAAGCCGAAGCCGCTGGCATTGCGATTGCCAACAGTTGCCGAGCAGGGTTCTGTGGTGCGTGCAAGGTGACTGTGCAGTCGGGCAAAGTGCATCAACCTGACGTGCCAGCACTGCCTGAGCATGAACGTCATCTTGGTTTCGCTTTAGCGTGTTGTTGTATTCCTGAAACCGATATTGAGGTTGTAAACTAGTTTTCGCCTCACGCTGTTGCACTACAGTGACTTTGTCCAATAAAAATGCCTCTTGGGTCAGTGTTGACCGCAAGAGGCGTGACGTTGCTAGTGATTTTTATTCGAAACCGTTTCAGTCTCTTCAAAGTGACTCTCTTAAAGCTAGTTGGCAAAGTACAGAAATACCAATTATTCGTTTTTATATAGTTAAATTAGTTTAAATTTGTGATGAAAATTCCATATTTTTTTGTTTGTTTTCCATCCAATCTTGCCTGTGTTTGATGTTTTTTTAGAATATCTGTCGAATAAATGAGCGCTTGAACGTTTGCGTAAAAATATGTGATGAAACTCTCATTTTGTTCGCTATACTTTCCGCCCGGTTATGAGCCGGTGCTCAACCCATACAAGCCGTCACACGGAAATGTGAATGACCCCAAGGACTGGACCAGCTAAGTTCCTCTGCTTGTATAAGGTGATCTTAGATGAACAATATGTTCGCATACCCCTCTTTTTGTCATGCTTTTGTTGTGCAAAAGGGCAATGATTCCTCCTTTGCCAAGTTTTTTGGTTCTACCCTTATTTCCAAATTTCAAACTAGGTAAATACAATGAATATTCTTTTTGGCCTCGTCGGCATTTTAGCGCTGATCGCTTGCGCCTACCTGCTCTCTGAAAATCGATCTTTCATCAATTGGAAAACCGTATCACGTGCTTTATTGCTGCAAGTTGGTTTTGCCGCACTGGTGCTCTACTTCCCATGGGGACAAAGCGCACTAGCCAGCATCAGCGGCGGTGTGTCGAGTTTGCTGGGTTTCGCCGATGCAGGAATCCGCTTTCTATTCGGTGATTTAGCCGATTCCGGATTTATTTTTGCTGTTCGTGTTCTGCCTATCATCATTTTCTTCAGCGCTCTTATCTCTGCCCTTTATTACCTTGGTATCATGCAAAAAGTCATCGAGTTTATTGGTGGTAGTATTCAAAAATTTTTAGGTACGAGCAAAGCAGAATCTCTGGTTGCTACGGGTAACATTTTCCTTTCACAAGGCGAATCACCACTGCTTGTGCGTCCCTTTTTGTCGCGCATGACACGTTCAGAACTGTTTGCCGTCATGGCCGGAGGCATGGCCTCTGTCGCAGGTAGCGTGTTGGGTGGCTATGCCGGTCTAGGTGTTGAGCTTAAATACCTTATTGCAGCCAGTTTTATGGCGGCACCCGGCAGTTTAATGATGGCAAAAATCATCGTACCAGAGCGCGATGTTCCACTTGATCAAACCAATATTGAGATGGATAAAGCGCAAGAAAGTAATGTGATTGACGCACTGGCGAGCGGGGCGATGAATGGCATGAAAGTGGCGGTGGCCGTCGGTACAATGCTGGTTGCATTTGTGAGCGTGATTGCGATGGTTAACACTGGGCTTGAAAGTTTCGGTGAGTTATTGGGTTTGAACGGCATTACCTTACAACTGCTGTTCGGTTATCTATTTTCACCACTGGCGTGGTTGATTGGTGTACCAAGCCATGAAGTCTTGATGGCGGGCTCTTACATTGGGCAAAAAGTGGTGATGAACGAATTTGTGGCTTTCATTGATTTTGTTGACCACAAAGCGCTGTTGTCGGAACACACCCAAGTTATTATTACTTTTGCTTTGTGCGGCTTTGCCAATATTGGTTCTATCGCGATCCAATTAGGCTCTATCGGGGTTATCGCTCCTGAACGCCGTGCAGAAGTCGCGAATTTAGGTATTAAAGCGGTGATTGCAGGTACGCTAGCTAACTTAATGAGTGCATGTCTAGCGGGCATTTTCATTCTGCTTTAAACGCCCTGTTTGCTTATCTTAATGCTCACTGCGGTGGGCATTTTTGATCCCTTTTTTGAATGATTGACACCTCAGTAATTGCTGAAAAGCTGATTTATAGCAAATTCCGTTTCTGATGAGCGCGTAGTATAGCTTGCAATTAACTGCGTATCCCAACATAGGCGATACGCTGACATGCTAACTTATTGAGTGCTTGCTATGGAAAATCTTGTTGAACGCTTTTTGCGTTATGTCTCTTTTGATACTCAATCTCACCCTGCCAGCCGCCGTTGCCCGAGTTCAGTAGGGCAAATGACGTTTGCCCATACACTGCATGAAGAATTAATCGCATTAGGCTTAACCGATGCTACGGTTGATGAACACGGCTATGTTATGGCGAAGTTGCAATCGAATGTTGATTACCCTGTTCCTGCGATTGGTTTTATTGCACATATGGATACCGCGCCAGACGCGTCAGGCAAACACGTTAAGCCGCAAATTGTGGAGAATTATCAAGGCGGAGATATTGCTTTAGGTAAAGGGGATGAGGTGCTGTCACCTATTCAATACCCGGATTTGCATCAACTGCATGGTTACAATCTGATCACGACTGACGGCACCACACTGCTTGGTGCCGATAATAAGGCAGGCATCGCTGAAATTATGACGGCCATTGAGAGGTTAATTGCCGACCCAAGTATCGCACATGGTGATATTTGTATCGGTTTCACTCCCGATGAAGAGATCGGCCGGGGCGCGGACTTATTTGATGTGGAGAAGTTTGGTGCACAGTGGGCTTATACCATTGATGGTGGCCCGGTGGGCGAATTGGAGTATGAAAACTTCAATGCGGCGAGCGCCGATGTCATTTGCTATGGCGTGAATGTTCACCCTGGGACCGCGAAAGATAAAATGGTGAATGCCATCAACATCGCCGCACAATTTCAGCTTATGATGCCAGCCGATCAAACCCCAGAGACCACGCAGGGCTATCAAGGCTTTTACCATTTAAAATCCGCAGAGATGAGTGTGGCTCGCTCAACCTTGGGTTACATTATTAGAGACTTTGAACGAGAAGGCTTGGAAGCTCGTAAAGCGTTTATGCAGCAGCAAGTGGACCAGTTAAATGCCCGTCTTGAGAAAGGACGAGTTGAGTTGGTTGTGACGGACAGCTATTTCAATATGAAAGAGATGGTCGAGCCTCATCCACAAGTCATTGAACTGGCTAAACAAGCCATGATTGCTTGTGATGTTGAACCGCTGATCAAACCTATTCGAGGTGGTACGGATGGTGCAAGGCTCTCCTTCATGGGCCTGCCATGCCCTAATATTTTCACTGGCGGTTATAATTTTCATGGTATTCATGAGTTCATTACCATTGAAGGGATGGAACAAGCGGTAAACGTGATTGTAAAACTGGCTGAAAAGACAGCGTTGGCGAATCAACACTGATAACAAACCTTTCCTTTCGCCAATCTCAAAGGGAGTTTCTCTTTCAAAGCTATGACAGGGCGCATAATAATTGCGCCTTATGCCGACGTTAACTATTCACTCAGTTACAATACCTTTCTAAAATTTCTAACACGATCTCAATCTGCTGCTCTTTAGTGGCTTAGATGTGTTGCTGCTCATTATGCATAAAAATAAAAGAAGGGGATTGATATGGAGAAAGTGGTCGCGGTGTGGGACTTTCTTATCACTCATAAATTGGTGTTTAGTATTTTAATCATGACGTTGATTATTTTGACGCGGCGAGTTGTGCTTTCTCAAATTCGTGGCGATGTCGCACTGATTACCGAAAAGCAGCGTAAATGGATGTCACGCACCAAGAATGGCACCTTTGCCTTTACTTTGGTCATCCTCTTCGTATTGTGGCAATCAGAGATCAACGAATTTGCACTGTCAGTGACTGCGATAGCGGTCGCCATTGTAGTCGCATCAAAAGAGATCATCTTGTGTTTTACGGGTTCAATTCAGCGAGCGAGCTCTCGCTCATTTCGTATCGGGGATTGGATTGAAGTCGGAAAACTGAGCGGTGAAGTGATCGAACACAACTTGATGGCAACCGTGATCCAAGAAATCGATTTGCATCATGGTCAATATCACTACACTGGAAAAACCGCGACCTTGCCAAACAGTATGTTCTTCTCGTTTCCGGTAAAAAACCTTAACTTTATGAAGCGTTATGTGTTTCATAATTTTTCGATAGTAGTGCCTGAATTTGTAAATTTGTACCCTTTATTGCCGATTATGCATGAAAAGATTGAGAGACACTTTGCCCATTTTATCGATGTTGCAAGGCGTTATAACAGCATGATTGAAAAACATGCGGGTGTAGATTTGCCTAGTGCTGAGCCGCACATTCAGATCAGCAGCGCAGCCGCAGGAGAACAGATCGTGCATTTCATGATTTTTTGCCCAACAGAGCGGGCCAACCATTTAGAGCAATTGATCCGCCAAGACTTTATGCAAGCGTATGAAAACGCATTTCCACGCGCTTTAGTTGCAACAGAAGTGCTGCCGAGTGAAGTGGGTAGCTAACCGCCGAATAATGAGCGCTCACACAGTATGGTGAGCGTCTTACCTGTAATTACTGTCGGGGTGAGAAAAGATATATTAGTGATGAAAGTGATATTAACGCTCAATTGCGTGTGTTTTTTTCACCGAAATCCCTAAGCGTTTTGAAAGCCGAGTGAGATTCGCGCGATCCACTTGCAATAATCTTCCCGCTTTTGCCCAATTGAAATCGGATTGGGTCAATGCTTCACTGATCAATTTACGCTGATATTCATCCGTTGCTTCTCGCAGCCCACGTTGCCACACCTTCGCTGTGACCTCTTTGTCGCTCAACGTACTTGGCGTGTTAACCAGAGGTAGGCTGAAATCTAACTCACCTATGTCGTAGCTGTTGACTGTGATCAACGCTTGTAAGCCTTGTCTGGCTCGTGCTTTCAGCGCTGCGCGGTTGATCACGTGTTCTAATTCGCGAACATTACCGGGCCATGAGTAGTTGAGTAACCCAGCCAGTGCGTTGGGATCGATTTTGAGCTGTGTGATACCGAGCTTGCGACGCGCTTGCTCTAAAAAATAACCTGCCAACAAGGTAACGTCACCATTTCGCTCTCTTAGCGGAGGGATATGAACAGGGTATACGCTGAGTCGATGGTAAAGATCGGCTCGGAATCTTCCCGCTTCCACCTCTTGCTTTAAATCTCGATTTGTCGCTGCCAATATCCGTACATCAATAGTTTGGACATGATCTTGTCCTACGGGCTGAATTTCATTGTTCTGTAATGCACGTAAAATCTTGCTTTGGGCAGCCAGTGGCAGTTCACCGATTTCATCGAGAAATAAGGTTCCACCGTCGGCTAATGCAAACTTGCCTAAGCGATGCCGTTCTGCTCCAGTAAAAGCTCCTTTGACATGCCCAAATAGTTCACTTTCGACCAAGTTTTCTGGAATTGCGGCGCAGTTGACATAAATAAGAGGTTGGCGTTTACGCGCTGATAGTTGGTGCAGTGTTCGTGCGACCAGCTCTTTACCGACACCTGTTTCACCATGGATTAAAATGTTGAAATTAGAAGGGGCGACCACTTCCAAATCGGCTTTCATGGCCAGCATCGACGCACTTGAACCGATGATCTCTCCACCTTCTCTGTCCCATGCTTCTTCATTCAGCTCTTCTAAGCGTTGCTGGGATTGTTTGGCCTGTGCTTCAAGTTGAGAAAAGGTCAGTGCCATTTTCAAGGTAGAGGCCGCGATTGCCGACAACGCTTCTAGGCTGCGTTTGGGAATATGCTCAAACATGTTGGGATTAAGGCTATCAAGCGTCAAGATACCGAGTAGTTTGTCACCAAACAAAAGGGGCAGGCCCATACAAGAGTGCATGGGAAGGTCGCCATCATGATCCATTAATAAACCATCGAAAGGATCGGGTAGTGATGAATTTGCATCGAAAATAACCGGCCCATCAGCGTGGCAAATCTCACGAAAGCGGGGATGTTCATCAATTAAAAAGCGTCGGCCTAAGGTATCGCGAGTCAAGCCTTGCATCGCAAGGGGGATTAACAAATCACCTTGGCGTGAAAGCAGCATCACACAGTCGCATTGAATGGTTTTACGAATCGCATCAAGCAGGCGATTGAATCTATCTTGATCATTCAAACCACTTGCGAGTCCTATGGTCATTTCAATCAAGGTAGAGATGGAAAAATCTTGCATGGTAAGCACTCAGGTGATGTTTTTGGATATTGTAGTGTCATAATGACATTTTTTGAAGTGTTATTTTGACCTGATTATTTAATGATTTTTTATTTTTTATTTAAAAATCAATAGATTAATATTGGTATGCTTTGTGCTATAC